>CANRDF010000027.1 GCA_947629255.1 uncultured Bacilli bacterium | reverse complement strand
TACTCCCTCTTTTCCGTCATATAAAAAAGGTTCTTTTTTGTAAGAATTGAAGCCGTATTTATGAAAGATTTTTAATAGTTCTTCTATTTTCACTTTTTTTGCCCCTTATCTTGTCTTCTATTATATCATAAAGATTTCATTTGTGGTATAGTCTTGTAAAATTCTCAAAAAAAACTTGACCTATGTTTTATATCTGTGGTATTATGTAATTGAAATGATAGCAGCAAATTCATTTTGAATAGGAGGAATGTTATGAAAGTTACTGTTGTGAATCAAAAGAAAGGAAAGAAAAAAAAGAAAAAATCATATTATACAAGTCCATATCTTTCTTCTATTGTTTTGTTAGTTTTAGGAATTGTTTTGTTATTTCGTTCTAAAGAAGTAGTCTCCATGGTTTTCAGTGTAATTGGTCTTTTGGTTTTACTCTATGGAATTTATAAGTTTGTTCAATATCAAAAAGCCAAAGAGGTCGTTGATTTCTTTAATGAAAGTTATTTGTATGTTTCGGTTGTTTGTTTTGTGTTAGGACTTATCTGTATTTTATTTTCAAATTTCTTTGCGACAATGATTCAAATTATTTCAGGAATATGGCTCATTTTTGTAGGACTTCAGAAGTTAGAAGATGCATCCATGATAAAAGATACTCATTCAAGTTTATTTATTACAGATGTGATTGTTGGATTTGTCATTATTGCTCTTGGTGTTTATACACTTCTAGCTGATAACGTGGTATTTATGTTTATTGGTATAGCAATGATTTGTTATTCTTTACTCGATATTTATCAAACTTGGAAACAAAAATAATGTTTCCTTTTTTATGGTATAAATTTTTCTAGTGCTTTAAAAAAATCATTCTTTTTAGGGAATGATCATTTTTATTTTTTGGTTGTATTTCTTTTTTTCGTGGTTGCAGTTTTTGTAGTCGTCGTTTTTTTCGCAGGGGCTTTTTTCGTTGTTGTTGATTTTTTAGCGGTTGTTGTTTTTTTCGTGGTTTTGTTTGAAGTTGATTTTGTAGTTGTTTTCTTAGTCGGTGTACTCTTTTTCTCAACTTTTACAGTTTCTATCTCTTTTGGTTCAGATTCTTTTTCTTCCTCTTCTACTTTTTCTTCTTTTGGTATTTCTTGCTCTTCGTCTTTAACAATAGTTTCTTTCTTTTCTTCTTTTGTAGCATTTTTCTTTTCGTCTTTCTTTTCTTCTTCTCCTGATTGTCTTGCAAAATAAATGGTTCCACCAATGATAGCTAATGCGATAACTAGAACAATAATAGGTGCTAGAATATTATTTCCAACATTTTCGTAAAGAATTTCACCATTATCTCCCACGATGTCGGCAATAGGACTCACAAAATTATCTAGATTGTAAGCTTCTTCAATTGCTGCTTTAATTTCATCGTTATACTTACTTGAATATCCTTTCGTGAATGATTTGTTACCAATGACATAGTAAGGAACTCCATCGGCTTCATCTCCCATTTTTGCTGCAGCTTTTTCAAAAAGAACTTGATATTCTTCATGACCTTTTACATCTACTGTTAAATCACGAAGTTCAAACATATCTTTGTATTTACTATCCTTCTTTAGTTCTTTGAAAAATGCTTTTGCTTCTCGACAATGTGGACAAGTGGTTTGAGAAAAAAGATAAATTGTTACTTTTCCTTTGGCTTCAACGTTTGTTAAAAGTACTCCAAAACACGCGAGAAAAACGGCAAGAAATCCTAAAATTTTCTTTTTCATTTTCTACATCTCCTCGTATTTTATTATAGCAAAGCATTTTATAATTTACTAGTTTTTTTTATAAAAAAAGAATGATTACTCACTCTTTAAAGTTGGATTGTATTTGCTTTGAGCTTTCGTTAGTTTTGCCTCAGCTACATTTTCTACCTTATACATATTTTCATTACTCATTAATGTGTATAAGTCGTTTTGAAGTGTTAATGTTTCGGTTAATGCATCTTCAAATGCTTGATGAACATTTTTTGCTCCTGATTCAATGGTTCCATGAAGAAATAAATCGGCTAAACATTTTAAATCCCATAGAATTCCTTCTAGCATTGTTTTGTTATCCATTTTTTATTCTCCTTTCAATAAGTTATAGAATGTTTCGTAAAGACTATCACATTTCTTTTCCATCTTTTTTAAGATGTTTGTCTCGTCTGATTCTGAAACACATTCTTTGTTGATGCATAAGTGTCTTTTAAAATATTCTAAATGACCTAGTGCATCTTCGACATATAACAATTCTTTTTCGCTCATATTTTTCACCCATTTTTAATATGGTACAAAGGTCAAAAAAAATACTTCAAATTTTGAAGAATTTTTAAAATAAACTCATTTGCTCTATTTGAGGAATTTCTTTTTTATAATCTTTGATAATCATATCCATATCGGTAAGAAGATGAGCTTCACTGCATCTTTTTAGGAAAAGTTCCATCAAATGTCTAAAGTGAAGAGAGTTACAAATATGTTTATTCCCATAAACCGCTTGATAATCTTCTTTGAGTCCAGGATATAAAATATCTAAAGCATTATAGTAATAGTCTCTTTGATTGGTTCGTAAGGTCATTCCCATTTTTGTATAAATAAATTTGGCATCCGCTTGTTTGGATTTGCTAATCATATTTAAAATATTTTCTTCGGTATCTGTTAAAAATGGTAAGACAGGAGTCATTAATACACCAGCATAAATGCCATTTTTTCTTAGTTCTTCTAAAACTTCAAATCTTCTTGTAGAACTAATGACATTTGGTTCTATTTTTCTTGCAAGTTCATCTTCATATGTTGTAATGGATATTTTGATAATCACACTGTTGGAATCATTGATTTGTTTTAGTAAATCGATATCTCTTAAAATCAAATCACTTTTTGTATCAATGGATACTCCAAAACCATATTTGGCAATTAATTCTAAAGCTTTTCTTGTAAGTTCTAGTTTTTCTTCTTCAGGATTGTATGGATCAGATAGGGTTCCAAAGGAAACTACACCTTTTAATTTTTTGCTTTTTAATTCTTCTTCTAAAATTTCTAAAGCATTTTCTTTTATTTTTACTTTGTCAAAATTTTCAATATGATAAGCTTCACATCTTGAATCACAGTAGATACACCCAAAAGGACAACCTTTATATAAATTCATGTGATAATCAATTCCAAACCATCTAGAACCTTGATCAGACTTTGTCATTATGGTACGAGTTTTTAACACTTCCATGAGGATTACCTCACTTTCTCTCTTTTCATACTTTTATTATAAAGGATTTTTAAATTAAATGCAAACATTTGTTGCTATCATTTTTTAACATCTTTTTTCTAGTTTATTTTGCTAAACTTAATGAAACCTATATTTCTAACTTCAATAATTTCTACTTGACCATCTTTTAATGGAATTTTTTCGATTGGACTAAATTTTGTAATATTTTCTTCTTTATAATATTTTAATTCTTCAAAGCCTGTTTCAAACGCTTGAATTGGATACCCTTCTAAAATTAAAGATAGTTTGGCTGATCCAATCTTGGTACCATAAAAATAACCTAGAAGAAATACTATAAGAATTGAAATAAAAATGTGGTAGTTCTGTTTTGTTTTCAAAAAATTTCTTATATTGATAATTAAGAATGCTATTAATAAAGCAAATGTAATTTGAAGAGATAGCTTTGGAACTACTGTTAACACAGGAATATAACACATGATAAAAGTGTATATGTAGAAGATATATTTTAAAACTTTGTTTTGTTTCTTTCTTTTAACTGCTAATTTAATGGCATACCATAAATAGAGGATTAAAAGTCCATTTGATAAGATCCATAAAATATTAGCAATCGGATGTAGTTTTAATTCTTCTTTTAAATAAACAATAGAAGAATAAGGAATGCCAAATGTTTTGGATAAGGCAATTAAATTTATGATTGTCATGATAAGATTAAATGTGAAAAGAACTATTCCTGTTTTTCTCAATTTCTTTTTTATTAAAGTAAAAATTTCAATATAAATCAATATGTGAAAAATTAGAATTATATAAAACATACTTCTCATCTCCAATTTCATTATAGCTTAAATTGAATCATAAGAAAAGATGCATTTAGCACCTTAATCATTACTGTTACTATTTCCAAAAATTCTTAATAAATCAATAAATAAATTAATGAAATCTAAGTATAATTGTAATGCACCATAAATTGCCAAATTATCTTCTGGAAGACCAGATTCACCAAGACGTTTTATTTTTTGAGTATCATAAGCCGTGAATCCAATAAAGACAATGACTGAGATTATACTCGCTACTAGCTCAACTGTACTATTTTGAGTAAAGATATTTACAACAAAACATAGTAATACGCCAATTAATGCCATGAACAATATTGTTCCAAATCTACTTAAATCCATTTTGGTTGTGAAACCAATGAGCGCAAATAATCCAAACACTACTCCGGTGATTAAGAATACATAAATAATTGATTGTAAATCATAAACAATGAAATAGCTTGAAAATGTAAGTCCACTTACAAAGGCATATAATGCAAAACAAATTTTTGCTGTCACAGGTTTCATTTTCATGATACGTGCTGATAAGACAATAACAAGGACAAGTTCAGCAATTAATAAAACCCATAACCACCCTGAAGTAAATACATTCATAATCATGTTTGGATTTAATGCAACGACAATACCTGTTACAAATGTTATCATTAAACCTATAAACATCCAGCCAAACACTCTTGACATTAAAACTTTTATATCCATACTAACCTCCTCTTTCTTGTCCTATTATATCATTATTCGGTAAGTTTGTAAATTAGCCCAAACAATTCAAGAGTTGGAAAAATTCATAAGCAATGCGTAAGAATATCATGCTGTTCGTAGATAGCTACCAAGAACCTCCTCCTCCACCACCGGATCCGCCCCCAGAGGAACCTCCACCTGATGAGCCACCGCTTGAAGAACTACCCCCACTGGATGAACTACTAGAGGGACTAGATGACATAACTCTTTGAGCAGAAACCATCGTAGTATTCATAAATATTCCAAATGCTGCAACATCAAATGCAGTAGAACTATCATACCATGAAGGAGCTTGCATAGAAATTGTTTCAAACTTTTTAATCCATTTATCTGATACACCTAATACATAGGTATAAGGCAAAATATCATAGAAATAACTAGGATTTTGCATAACCATAGCTTCTAATTTATCTTTTTCAGCAGTTTCAAGAAAATTTTTAAAACCTTTTAATTTTCCTAATATTTCATTTCCATATTTTGTTCTTTTAGGCATTAATATTAAACAAATAATCATGCCTATTAAGCACAAGATTCCAATGATAACACCATATAAATATATAGGTTCACTTGCTATTGCCTCGGCAATTGGAAGTGTGCTTAAGACACCAAATGAATGAAGCATTACAAATCCTAGCCAAAACACTCTAAATAGTAAAGGCAACCTCATGAATATTCCTACAGCAAAGAATGGTATATAAAATGCACATATCAACAGTGTCATTCCTAATTCTTCTATTCCTGCATATTCCATTGTAGGAATAACAATCACAGTGATTATCGAGATAACCATTAGTAAAAATACTATAACTGATTTTTTTGATGTATTTTTTTCAAAGATTTTATTTTTATTTTCTTTATTATTTATGTTAGATAATATATTCTCCATTGTAATATAAAAATCATTGTACAGATCCGCTGAAGTAACAGATGACCAATTTTTAAATAAACCATTTAAAAATTTACGCTCATTTGGATTTTTTCCGTCATATGCTTTTAATTTCGTTATCTCAAAATCTTTAGAAGCAGAAAATAATGTTTTTTCTTCTGTTTCTTCTATTCTTATATAACCTTTATTTGCTAGATATATAAGAAGCGACGTCACATCTCGATTATCAGCTTTTCCTTTATATAAAAATCCTACTTCTAAACTATTAAATCCTTCAGGTGGATAAAATTCTACCGTTTCTACAACTTGTTCATCGCGACCAAATTTATACCATATAAACACGGCGATTCCTAGAAATACTATAGGGATTATGAAAAAAAGATAGTCCATTATATTTATAGGGATTCCCGCCCCAACAAAATAACCTTCCTCAAGTTCACATCTTATCGTTAATGCTTCTTCCTTACCAAGAATCCCATTATAAGTTCCTGTGATGTTATTTCCACTCACATTATATTTCACTTTGTTATTATTTGTGGAACCTTTTTTTCCTGATGAAAATCCTAGTTTACTGGAATCAAAATCTTTTGGCATAGAAATAGTAAAAGTAATATTGCCAATCACTGTATCCCATTCATCTCCAATAATATTATAATAGAATTCATCATAATCTTTAATCGGGTCTTTTCCTAAATTATAAGTATATTTTATTACATAAGTATGTTCACCGGTTAAAGTACGACTTGCTGAGCCAATTTGAATTTTATAGTTTCCATTTTCTCTTGATGTTGTATATTCATTATCAACACTTAAATTTGTTATTTGAGCTTTATTTTTTGATGTTGTACCATCTAATCTAGTAATCGTATTTTTTAAGGGAATCATTCTAAATATTCCATGTTTTGCAACATTAAAATAAGCCGTGATTGTTTCTGTAACATCTAATGTATTGTTCTCATTTACAATAATATGAATGTCGTATTTATCTATGACATAATCATAAGAATTATACTGATTATTTTTACTAGGAGTCAAATATGCCATATCTGATTCAGTTGATAAATTACTTGTAGTATCAATTTCTAAACGATAATAATATATCTCATTAGTACTATGTCCATTTAAAAGACTCAAATTGGACATTTGGTTAAAATTATTTGTTCCTGCTATTGCTATATTTGCATTATATACCTAGGCAATTAAGTTGTAATGTGAATCATAATAATATATAGTCGATGTGTAATCCAGGGTTTTACTAGAACGATTCGTCAAGATTCCTGTTATACCAAAACTTAAAGTAGAAGTAGATGAATAATCTTTAAATGTAATATTAGAAAACGATAAATCACCAATCGTTAAACTTGTGATATCATTAATTTTCATATAAGATGTTTGCTCAGATAAAGCATTTGCATTTGTTGGATTCATAACTGTAAGAAATAATACAACTAATATAAATAAGAATATTTCTTTAATCGTTCTTTTCATTATTTACCTCCATTATAGTTCCACTTTTACATTTTCTCTTTCTGTTTCACTTGCTTCAAACATATTTTTTGGTTTATAGCCAAATATTTTTGCTATGATGTTACTTGGAAACATTTCTACTTTATTATTATAAATTCTTACTGTACCATTATAGTATTTTCTTGAATTTGCAATGTCATCTTCAACTTTTATAAGTTGGTTGCTTAAATCTTTAAAATTTTTGCTTGCTTTTAATTCAGGATAGGATTCTACTACAGCCATAATTTTGGTAATGCCTTTTGATAATTGCTCGTTTGTTTTAAGCTTTTCGTCATTTGACATGTTATCATACGATTTAAGTCTTAATTCTATAATTTTTTCTAAAGTATTTCTTTCGTGTTTTGCATATCCTTTTACTGTTTCAACAAGATTTGGAATTAAATCCCATCTTTTTTTTAAATAAACATCCATTGTTGAAAATGCTTCTTTGACTTTATTATTTAATTTTACAAAACTGTTGTACGTAATAAAAAGCGCAATTAAAATAATAACAACTATTGCTATAATCATGTATAGCCACATATTAAATCACCTCTCTTAAGTATGATTGTACCATGCTTAGACATGTTTGAATAGTATTTTTTCAAAACATTTTGTTTTCTACAATTTACATATGTCTATTCATTGTCAGCATAAGAATAATGTTTAAATTTAAATGAATTTGTACATACATGAAGTTTATATTTTATTTGTAAAAATCATAATCTTTCTATGAACATTTTTTAGAAATTAAAAAGCAAGATTAGACATTTCATCTTTCTTGCTTTTTTATTTATATTTGTAAATCCTCATTTTTTAAATCATTCTTTTTATTTAATAATAAGTTTTCAAAAAACATAATTAGATATTTATTTGTTTCTTTGATTCCTTTACTATAATTCGTATAGTTTGCTCTTACTAAAGCATTTCTAAAATACAAAGCCTTTTCTTTAAATAACTCGTTATTAATATTAAATCCCATACTTATTAAATATTTTTGAATAAATACTTCGGTTGTTCTAGTATTTCCTTCTTGGAATGGATGCACTTGCCATATTCTAGATGTAAATTCTACAATTCTATTTATTAATTCTTCCTCATTAAATTTAGTATAATCTATTTCTTTTTCTTCATTAAAATCATATTTTAAGGTTTCTTCAATTAAATCATATGATTGATACTGAACTGTATCTCCACTCAAAATAGGTTCATCTTTTGTAATATTATATGTTCTAAATGCTCCTGGGTTATATTTTTCTTTATCTAAGTTTATAAATAGTCTTTTATGGTAATTCTTAAAGGTGAGAAAATCAAATCTAAAGGCTTTATCGCTTAATATTTCATATATCGCGGTCGCAACTTCATCGGCTTCTTCTTCATCGTCGTCATCATGATTATCTTTATTTTTACTATAATAAGAAGTGATTTCATTTTGAACTTCTTGATAAGTTTTTTTACCTTCAATGTGTTCTTCGGATAGTTTTTTCATATATTTTGAAGGTTTCAATCCATCTACTTCTTGAAGACCAAAGGCGATATCCCAATATAATTGTTTTATCTTTGAATTTTTTTCTTCTTCTACTTTATCATAAGTTATTTCAGCCATAAAATTACCTCCTTTTGATATCTTTATTATATCAAATTTTGTATTATTAATCACTACAAATACAATAAACAAAAAGCAAGATTAGACATTAAATCTAAAGTAGACAATGTCTCCATCTTGCATTAAATAATCTTTTCCTTCAATGTATAATTTTCCAGCTTCTTGAACCTTTTTCTCATCTTTTAATTCTTCTAAATCATTGTATTTCATAATCTCTGCTTTGATAAAACCACGTTCAATATCGCTGTGGATAAGTCCGGCACACTTCTTGGCATTCATTCCTTTTTTAAATGTCCATGCTCGGCACTCATCTTTTCCGGCTGTGAAAAATGTTTGAAGTCCAAGTAAGTCATACGTTGCAAAGATAAGTTTATCAAGCCCACTGTAAGGAATGCCAACTTCTTTCAAGAATTCTTTTTTCTCGCTTTCTTCTAATTCGGAAAGTTCACTTTCCATCTTGGCACACATGACTATGACACTTGCATGCTCTTTCTCGGCGTACTCGCTTACTTTTTCCGTATATTCATTTTTTCCTAACACAGCATCTGATTCATTTACATTCGCGACATAAATGATAGGCTTGGCTGTAATAAAACTAAAGTTTTTAATCACAAGACTTTCTTCTTCTGTTAAATCTAAATGACGAATTGGCTCATTTTTGAGTAAAGACTCTTTACATTTTACTAATGTCTCGTATTCTAAAACCGTTTCTTTTTCTTTGGTAGTCGCGGCTTTCTTGGCAATTTTCTCTAACCTACTTTCAATGATTTCTAAATCGGAAAGAACTAATTCCACATTAATAATTTCCATATCACGTACAGGGTCAATACTTCCGCTTACATGAATAATGTTTTCATCTTTAAAGCAACGAACCACTTCGACAATGGCATCCACTTCTCGAATATGAGATAAGAATTTATTTCCTAAACCTTCACCTTTACTTGCTCCTTCTACTAAACCTGCGATGTCTGTAAACTCGAATGTGGTAGGAACCGTACTCTTTGGAATATAAAGACTTTCTAAAAATTCTAGTCTTGAATCTGGAACCGTGACAACTCCTACATTGGGATCAATGGTTGCAAACGGATAATTCGCGGCTAAAATATGTTTTTTGGTAATCGCATTGAAAAGTGTAGATTTCCCAACATTTGGAAGTCCTACTATACCAGCTTTTAATGACATATAACAAACCCTCTTTCTAATTATAATACGGTGATACCATTAATTCCTAATGGTAAACCAACGACATACCATAATACTAAAATTGCTACTAAAGTGATACAAGTCACCACGGCATATGGTATTTGGAAACGAATGGCTCTGAAAAGCCCAATCGAATCATCTTCTTTTACATATAGATTTAACATGGCTAAATATACGACAAAGTACGCCATCAATGGAGTAAGTCCCATTGTTACTGATTCTCCAAAACGGAAAATCACTTGGACAAATTCAGGACTAATTCCAGCATTCATGAAGACTGGGATTACCACTGGGGATAAGACAGCCCATTTACTAATGGATGATGGTAAAACAATGGTTGCTAATAAGGATACTACAAATAGAAGTAATATTAAAGGTAAGCCTTGGAAGTTTAATCCTCTAAAGATATTCGCAAGATATCCTACCACAATGGTTCCAATATTAGTTTTTCTAAATAAACTAATGAATACTGATGCAAAGAAGATTAAGACTAAAGTTCTTCCAATTCCATCTAGGGAATGTCCTAACATATCCACAAATTCTTTATGATTTTTGATGTTTTTGGCACCTAGTCCATAGAATAAACCTAAAATGATAAAGAAAATCGTAACGATAAAGACAAATCCATTAGAGAAGAACGAATTGTAACTAAATAACTTATCCACATAAAGGGTTTGACTGTTGTCTAAGAGATTTCCTGAGAAAGGAAGTCCTGGGATAATATTGTAAAGGAAAATTAAAACATAGACACCAGCAGCAAGTCCTGCAAAGACAAGTCCTCTTGTTTCTCTTTTGTTTAAAGGTCTTTCTTCAATTTCTTCTTCTTCATCTGTTTCATATTTGCCAAACTTAGGTGCGATGTACTTTTCAGTTAATGATGTAAGAACAGCAGCAAGAAGTAAGACAGCTACTAACATGATGAAGACTCCACTGATGGATGCCATCCGATATCCTATATCAATCACTCTTGCTGATACAAGCGATAAACTTAGAAGGGAACTATCGACACTTGTAAATATGACCGACAGTCCTTGTCCACAGGTGAGTCCTGCAAAGGCGGCGACGATTCCAATGAGTGGATTTCTCTTACCATATTTGAATATTAATGCACTCACTGGAAGTAAGGCAACATAAGTTAAATCACCAAAGACACTTGCGAAGATACTTGCAAAAATCAGTAAGAATGTAACTGTGTTTTTCTTCATTTTCTTGGTTACACAGGTAATAGCTGTTTTTAAAAAGCCACTTTTTTCCATTACACCAATTCCAATTAAGATAATAATTAAAGTACTTAGGGGAGTAAATCCAACAAAGTTTGCAACTGTATCTGAGAAAATGTATTTTAATCCTTCTAAACTTAATAGGTTATCTACACTTACTAGTTCTCTTGAATATTCTAAAGTAGTAGAATTTACATGATAAATTTCGGTTTCAAAATCTAATAAATTTAGGATTCCACTTAATAAAATCGTCACGACAATTAAAACCATAAATGTCATGATTGGATGTAATGTTATTTTTTCTTTCATTTTACTCATTTGTATCACCTATTATTTTTTTCAACTTTCGTTCAAACTCTAGACGATCTAACATCACTTCTCGTCCACAGTTTAGACATTTTAATTTGATATCTACCCCTACTCTAGTAATGACCCATTCGTTTGTCTTGCAAGCATGCGGTTTCTTCATGATCACATGGTCATTTAGTTTATATTTCTTTTCCATTATGCACCTCAATCTGATTGTATGGAATTTTGATATTTTTTTCTTCATACTTCTCTTTTATTTTTTTTAACATCATTCTTTTTGTACTCCAACGGTTTGCCGATTTACAGTAAACTATTATAGCATAATTTATAGATGATGAGTCAAGAGAATTTATGCCTAAATAACTAGAATTTTCAAAGATAAGTTTTTCTTTGATGCTTTCTTTAATGACTTCTTGTAAGGCATCTTCTACCTTCTTTGTGTTTTCTTCATAAGCAGTTGGAATTTCAAGTAGAACTCCAGCATCATTTTGAGAATAGTTTTCTACCGAAGACATATTACGATTTGCAAATGTATAAATCTCCCCCGTTACTGATTTGATTTTGGTACTTTTTAAAGAAATATCCACAACGGTTCCTTCAAAGCCATTCACTTTAATGTAATCACCAATTGAATAATAGTTATCTAGAATAATCGTGATTCCACCCATTAAATCTTGAGCTGTGTCTTGTAAAGCAAGTCCTAAAACAACCCCGGCAATTCCTAAAGAAGCAAGAATTCCATTGGTATCAATTCCAAATTTGTTTAAAATCATCATAATCGCGATGGCATAGATAAAGAATTTGATAATTTTTGCGAATAACTCCATGATGGTTGTTCTTTTCTTTTGGTCTTTGGAATGTCCTCGATTTAATATTTTTTTGATAAAAAAGCAAGAAAACTTTGAAACCACGATGGCAAGAATAAGAATAATCACAGATGTTACTATTTTTTCATCTAATAGAAAAGCAAGAATTTCTTTCATATTATTCCTCAATTCTAATTCCTAAAATTTCAAGTATTCTTTCTAAATCTTTTTCTGAATCATATGGAATTTCTATTTTTTTAGCATTGATTTTCACTTTTGTTCCTACTTTTTCTCTCATTAGGCGTTCATAAATAGACGCACGAATGTTTTTGGTTTCATGAGTTCTTACTTGTGTTTGTTTTTTAGGCAAGTTTTCTTCTTGAATGATTTCCTCTAGTTTTCTTACACTTAAAGATTCTTTCACAACTAAATCAGCAAGGTCTTCTACTTTTTCATTATCTTCTAGTTTACTTAAAGCTCTTGCATGACCCATACTCAAATTTTTCTTTTTCACAGATTCTTTCACATTTTCTGGTAATTTTAAAAGACCTAACATATTGGTTACATAGCTTCTGCTTTTTCCAAATTTTTTAGCAAATTCTTCTTGGGTAAATTTTTCTAGGTTAATGATATTTTGATATGCTTGAGCTTCTTCAATTGGATTTAAATCTTCTCTTTGAATGTTTTCTAGAAGGGCAACTTCCATCATTTCTTGATCATTAAAATCACGAATAATAGCAGGAATGGTTTCTAAACCGGCAAGACGTGCGGCACGAGTTCTACGTTCACCTGCGATAAGCTCATATCCTTTAATTGATTTTTTCAAAATAACTGGTTGAATGATTCCATGTTCTTTGATAGACTCAGCCATCTCTTGTAAAGATTCTTCGTTAAAAGTCTTTCGTGGTTGGTAAGGATTACTACGAATCTCATCAAGTTTTACTTCTAAAATATCACTTTTCTTGGCACTGGATACGATATCTTTTTCAAAGTTTTCAAAATTAATGACTTCATTGGAAAATAGTTGTTCTAAGCCCTTTCCTAAAGCTTTTCTTTTAGTCTCCATTTCGACTAATCACTTCCTTTGCTAAATTTTCGTAAGCAAGTGTAGCTCGACTTGTGGGGTCATAATCACTAATAGGTTTTCCATGGCTTGGTGCTTCTACTAAACGAACAAGTCGAGGAATAATGGTATTGAATACTTTTGATTTAAAACATTTTCTTACCTCTTCAATGATTTCTAATCCAATATTCGTTCTTCCATCTAACATGGTAAGTAAAACTCCTTCAATTCTTAAGTCGGGATTCATGTTCGATTGAACTAAAATGATTGAATTTAAAAGTTGAGTAATTCCTTCTAGAGCAAAATATTCACATTGTACAGGAATGATTACTGAGTCACTTGCAACTAAAGCATTCATAGTTGATATTCCTAAAGATGGTTGACAATCAATGATGATGTAATCATAGTTATCTTTGATTTCTGCAACTGCATTTCTTAGTTGTTCGTTTTGATGAAATGTGTTGTCTTCAAGCATTTTTTTCACAAATTCCACATCGACACCAGCGAGGTTAATTGTTGCTGGGATAATGGATAAATTTTTAAATTTGGTTTTAATAATTGCATTTTTAATAGGACAAACACCTGTGATGACATCATAGATATCGTTTTCAAAATCGTTATTATTTAAACCAAGTCCACTAGATGCGTTTCCTTGAGGGTCTAAATCTATTAATAAAGTTTTTTTATTTTCTTTTCCTAATGCTGCGGCTAGATTGATACTTGTTGTAGTCTTTCCAACACCACCTTTTTGATTAACTAATGAAATAATTTTTGCCATAATACCACCTTCTAATTTTAAGTCAATATCATTTTATCATAAGAATAGATTTTTGTCTTTAGAAAATCAAAAAATATTTTTAGATGGTGATTAATTTTCATTTTTAATATATTAATTATGGGGTAAGAACTACACGGAAACTGGCAAAAGAAGCTGCTTCCCCACTTGTGTTATAAAAAGCTCCAATACCTGAATCTGTACCATCTGTTAAATAACCGCCTCGTTCAAACCAAGGAGCAGCACTATTAACGAAAAAGGCATCATCTGCAAACCAACTCCCCAACTGTCTGACATTAGCACTATATGTGACTTTATAAAATGGTCCCAATTCTTTTGTGGCATCTCCCAAAAGCCCTTTAGGGTATAATAAACCATCTCGTGTATAATCATAGGTATCATAGTATCGTTTATCTGGCCATTCCATTCCTCCATCATCTTTTGTCCATTGAGTTTTAGAAGCTATACCACTGCCACATCCTGGACAAACTAATGTTCCTATAAAATTTGAATTGACATCGTTATTTCTTCCACTTGATAAATTTCCTGTTTCATCAAGCATCACTCCCATAACATATTCCCAAGCTCCCCCAGCCATGTCATAGACACCATAATAATTATTTGTTGTACTTGAGGCGACACTGGTGGGATTATTATAATTAAACACATTTTCGGAATCTTTCCCCAATCCATTGCCTCCAGTTATTGAAAGACCACCCGTTCCAACTATCGGAGCATTTACAGCTGAAGAGCCAGTAACAAAATTACTTGAATTATTTATTCTGACTTCTGTGCAACTTCCACTGAGACATCTTCCATATTTTGAATTTGTTAAGTAAGCCAGTGCTCCCCATTCAGTATTTTTCATCATATGACTATCTAAATCTCTATTGTAATTGTAAGAGGTATAGAAAGCATGAGCAATTCTAATACCTCTCCAACTATAAACATTTGGTTTAATAATAACGTGATCAGGCAAAATTTTATCTACATTTGTTCGAGAATTTGATACTGTCCAACCAGTTGTATTTAAATTTGTGACATCTTCATTCTGATTATATCCAGTTTCAAACTTTCCAACCCAAAACCAATATTAGACCAAATATTGTATTTATTGTATTTTTAGTAGTTTATTTTCTTTAAAAAGTACCTATTTTAGATACTTTTTTGATATTTCCGAGTAATTCAATGAGTAATTATGAAAGGAAAATGATATGCAAAATTGTATCTATTTAAAACAAAAATTAAATCATTCTTTGGAATGCAAAAAGAAACAAAAAATAATAAATATAAAAGAATGTTCTAATTGTAAATTTAAAGAATTTAAAAAAATGCACAAAAAATCCGATTTATTGTGCAAAAATGCTTGTAATGGTATTAAATACCACAATAAAAGTTCAAAAATTGCAAAATTAGAAAGAAATAGATTCTCTGTATTTACAGAAGATTTAGATCATTGCATTCTTTGTGGAGATAAAAAAGATAACTTACATGAAATCTTCTTTGGAAAAAATAGAATTAAATCTATGAATTATGGCTTTGTAATTCCACTATGTTTCAATTGCCACCTAGAAATGCACAGAAACACTCAATTACAAGAAATTTGGCATATCAGAGGGCAATTATACTTTGAAAAACATTTGGGCTCTAGAAATGAATTTATTAAGGTTTTTGGAAAAAGTCACATAAAAAAAGAAGGATAACCCCATTTTAAGATTATCCTTTTTTATACTAAATTTTTTTAATCTGCTCTTTTGAAACCCAACCTCTATCTCCATCTCCTAATTTGTTACCAACAGAGATATGATAAGGTCTAGGGCGACTTAAATCTGTGATTTTAGTGATATATCTTGGCTCATCTAAACTACCTGTATACTTTGCAGTTTTGGCTCCACCTCCAAAACTGTCACCAGTTGCATATCCAGTAACCACTACTTTATCTCCTACTTCAAAATCTTGCTTTACTGGTTCTGGTGTAGGAGTCGGTGTAGGTTCTGGAGTTGGTGTTGGTGTAGGTTCTGGTTTATCATTTTCAAATTCTACAGGTGGATAAATAAATCCTAGGAAATTATAACCTTTAAGTTGGTAAGGTGGATTAATCTTTTTCATATAGAATAAAGTACCTCCATGTGCACTGTTAGATGTATTGATAGCAAGATTCTCATCAATTTCCTCGACATATGCAACATGACCGGCTCCATCTTCAGATACACCAATCTTACCTTTAGCCCAAACTGCAATAGCACCTAATTTAGGTTTTTGTCCTCTAGCATAACCATCTTTCCAGTTAAACCAGTTCTCTGCATTTTTAGTACAAAGTTTAGGATATAGTCCAGTAGCTTCAAACCAACGTCCCCAAGCATAAGCAGTACAGTTTGGTAAGCCATAACCACATTTTTCAAAGATATTATCTTTGTAATAAAACCTATTGTTCTTCGTTGGTGCTGTCATTCTCGGTATGAACTTGCTCATCTACAACTACCTCCTCCTCTGCAAACTCAAAATTATCTGGTTCTTCATGAGGTGCTTCAACTTCCTTCATTAATTCTTCTAAAGTTTTTTCTTCCATAATTACTTTTCTCCTTTCTCTGCTTTTGTAAAATAATAGGTTATAACTGCTGTAATGACACTGGCTGTTAGTGCTGGGTCTATTTTGTCATTAAGAGATAACACAACAAACACCAACATCACAGCGATTGTCATTAAGCTTTTTACTTTTAATAAATTAATTAGTGCTTTAACAAATTCTTTCATTTTCTTTTTCCTCCCATAACCTTATTCCATCGTGAATGTATGTAACTATTCCCGTGATAAAGATTTGTATATTTTTCGTAAGCATCGTATGCTCTTTCTATTTCTACTTCGCTTAAATTTTCTCCGTTTTCCACATCTGCTAGAAATCTCACAATGTAATTCTTGCATTGATCCGAACCTAATACATTTAATTTTTGATTAATATCTGTTTGTAGATTAGTTATTTTTTCATCTAGCTCTTTTTTGTTTTCTAGCATTTGTTTTGTAATAGGTTCTGTTGCTTTTGTAAAAATCGATTTTGCATATTTAAGCAATATTAAACAACCACCTATAAAAGCTCCTAACCATATAATGTTAGAGGCAAGAGTTCCTAATGTTATATTTTCCATATAAATCATTCCTTTCTATCTTTTAATCTTAACTATACGTATCAAAAGCTGCTATACATATTGCACTTATAATGTGTGATCTTCCATCTTTGGAAGATATAGTAACATTTGCAACACTGTTACTACCATTCGATTTTTCAAATTTTATATCAAAATTGTCACTTATTTTTAAAGCACCATATTCATTAAAGTTGTAAATATCATAAGTGGCTCCTGCTTTCCAGATGACTGCAAATCCATTTGAGTCAATGAATAAAATAATATGAGATGAACTTTTCACATTTGGAATAGTTAAAGAGTTACTGTATTCATTTGAAAAATATCTTACGCGTTTCATGGTTGAATTTTCTATAAATTGTTGTAATGAATTAACATAGTCAATTATCTCGTCGGTTTTATCAGCCATATTTTGAAATGTTGATGCATTCAAATATCTATCCCCTTCTGTATGACTTCCTCTATTGCTAAAATCATAATCTAATTTTTCAATTGCCATATAAAGGCTATTTAATTTTTTGCAATTCTTCTAAATTGTGTACACCACATTAAATACGATTCGCCCAGATGCACTTGTTGATGAAATAAGATTTACTATAACTTCTCCTGATGTTCTTATCAAAATTTGTCCATAAGCTGCAGCATATTCTGAAAAAGGTGCTGTTACATTTGCTACTTTTGGAGCATATTTTGCTGGAATCGTAAAAAGAAGATCTTCATACGCATGCTCTTTATTAGCTCCTTGATAAACTATAATAACTATATTTCCAATTCTTTTAAATTGTACAAAGTTACCAGGTTCTTCGTTAAAAGATACTTGACTCTTAAAATCTTCAACTTCTAAATTATTTAAGACGTCAATAATCTCATCGATTTTTGCAATTGTTGCATTTGATGTAGCATCATCTAGGTATTTATCTCCACTTTGGTGATTACCTCGATTACTAAAATGAAAACCAAGTTTACTTATTGCCATAAATTCGGCTTTTTTTCTTGTCCTATTTTATGTTTTATAAATTATGCTGTTGCCAACTTTCCCAAGAACCAGCTACTTGTCTTCTAATATAAGCATCTCTAGCAGAATGAGCTCTAAATGCAAACTGAAAACTATGAGTATTATTTAATACAAGTTGTATTACATACCAGTGCATGTTAGAAGAACCACTTTCACTTGGTGCATTCGTGCATGGACCAAACGCGATAAATAATCCACTTCCATAATTTGGCAATTCATTAAAATTGCATGATCTTACATATTGCTTTACGCATAGTCCTCCATCAGTTCCTCCACTAACATCAGTTATCATTTTTGAAAGTGTTTTTCCATTGTATTTAACTGAATCACTATCAATATTTGAAAAGCCGTTTAAAATTCTATTTTCTAAGTCGTTCATTCCCACATCATTTATTGGTGTTGGTGTTTTTCCACTTCCTCTGTTGTGCCATTCTTTCGTTGGGAAACTCATAGATTTACCTCACAAAGAGAGCTTACATTTAATCTATGCTTGCTCTCCTTTCTTGAATCGTGAGTTATGATTAATCTGTAACCATAACCC
>CANRDF010000026.1 GCA_947629255.1 uncultured Bacilli bacterium | reverse complement strand
TATGATGATACTTCAAATATTGACTTCTTTGATGTATATAAAGAATATAATTATCACGCGTGAAATGGAACAGAGCCATTAATTTTAAAAATTTAGACACCATTCGACAGATTCACCTCTTGACTTTTCTGGCAAACTAGGAATATGATAAGTATTGCTAGAAAGGAAATCATTGTATGAGCACAAAAGATTTATCACTAAAATTGCATGCGATGTTTAAATTTATGAAAAGCGAAGAACTTTATGAGGCAACAATTGAGATTATTGAAAAAGACTCTTCTGCCAAATGGTATGATGAAGCAACAATTGGACATACCATTCGAACTGCTATATGGTATCATGATGGAAAATATTTAGATTTAGATTCCATGTTAATACTGAATACAGAGAAAAGCAAAGATTCTAAAAAATATAAATTAGAATTTTCTTCTTTTCTTCCTTTTAAAACCTTTGCACCTAAAGAAGTATACACGAAGGAGGAGGCATTAGAACTTGTTCAAAATCACACTTTAATTGCTTATCAAATTCCTGGCGAGTATGTATCTTCAGAAACACCAAGCCTTTGTAAACAGTTGTCAATTGACAAATAGCAAAAGTATTGGTAATATTATCTTGAGGATGTGGTCATATGTTAAATGAAAGAATTACATTAAGTCCAGAAGAAATCTATGAGAAAGAATTCAAAGTAGATGCGCGTGGATATCGCCCTCAAGAAGTAGATAATTTTTTAGACCTTGTAATTAAAGATTACACAGAGTTTATGAAAATGATCAAAGGTATGGAAAAAGAATTAGGGGCTAAGAGTGAAGAAATTCAAGTTTTGAAACAACAAATTCGCGAACTTCAAATGAAATTGGAAAATAAACCAGAAACAAGTGGTGAATCTAGTGGAGTAAGCAACATTGATTTACTAAGAAGAATTAGCCAATTAGAAAAATTTGTTTACGGACATATGCAAAAATAATGGAGCAAATGCTGCATAAAGACTATGTAGAGGAAAGTCCTTGCTCGCACAGCCTGAGATGGTTGTAGTGATTGTGCATAGGGAAAAAATAACCTATGGTTGTACTTAGTACAAACGGCTTTGAACGTACCTGAAATGGTATTAGTAAATATAAAAGTGCCAAAGTGACGAAGAAAAGGGAAACCTTGGAAGTGGAACGTGGTAAACCCCGCAAGCGAGAAACCCAAATTTGGTAGGGGAACTTTTGCTAGGAAATGAACGAGTGCAAGAGATTTCATTTTTGAAATAGATAAATATTTGCAAATGTAGTGATACATTACAGAACAAGGCTTATGAAATTATTTTTGTGATTATATCATATGATATCAAAAAGGAGTGAGAATCTTGGATAGTATTGGAGAAAAACTGAAAGAAGCTCGAATATCATCAGGTGTGAATTTAAAAGAAGCGTCCGAAGATCTAGGAATTAAAGAAGTCATCTTAGAAAATATCGAAAGTGGAAGTATTGGTTGTTTCAAAGATATTTATGAATTAAAAGATTACATTGTCAACTATGCCAAATATTTAGGATTAGATGGAGCAAAATTAATTGATGAATTCAATGAATATTTATTTGAATATACTTCAAAGATTCCTCTAAAAGAAATTGAAAAAAAAGTGAGTGAACAACAAAAAGAAAAAGTAGAAGAAAGAATCGTTTCTCCATACACGAAGCCAATGAAGAAATATCCATCAAAATATTATATTGCTCTTTATACAGTTTTGATTTTGATAGCCATTGGTATTATTATTTGGAGTATTATGACAGTGGTGTCTTAGAAAGTAGGGTTTTATGAATTTATCGAATCGATTAACCATTTCAAGAATGGTGTTAGCAGTCATTATTTTCATTCTATTATTATTTCCTTGGCAAGATGTAGGAATTACAATACCAACATTTTTAGTGATGGGAAAAGTGGTCGTAGATATAAAATATTTAGCAGCAGGCTTTTTGTTTGTCATTGCTGCAGTGACCGACTACTTAGATGGAGCCATCGCTAGAAAAGAAAAACAAGAAACGGATGTAGGAGCGATATTGGATGCCGTTGCCGACAAGTTTTTAGTGAATGGTGTTTTAATTATTTTAGCTTATCATGGTTTCATCCATGTGATTGTTCCAGTTGTGATTGTCATGCGAGATATTTTTATGGATGCCCTTCGAATGGTAGCATTAGAGCATAATAAAGTCATAAAAGCAAACGTTTGGGGAAAAGTGAAAACAATAATTATGTTAGTAGGAATTTCTCTCATGTTATTCTATAACCTTCCTTTTGAAGTATGGGGAATTTATTTAGCTGAAATTTTAATTGATCTTGCGACGATTTTATCCGTAGTCTCTGCATTCCTTTATTTTATTGAGTGGAAAGAGAAACTTAAAATTACTTTAAAATAGGCATAGAAAACATATGTTCGTAAAAAGTGTTGACAAACACTTTTTTTTATGGTAAATTGAATTTATGAAATGGGAGGAAACATTATGAAAACAACAAAGGATTTAAAGGATAAGGACAAAGCACTAGAACAAGTACTAGCCGATATTGAAAAACAATTTGGAAAAGGAGCCATTATGAAACTGGGGGCAGAAGACCATATGGAAATTGATGTAACCCCAAGTGGTTCTCTATCACTCGATATCGCCTTAGGAGTTGGAGGATATCCAAAAGGAAGAATTATTGAAATTTATGGGCCAGAATCAAGTGGAAAAACGACATTTGCATTACATGCGATTGCTGAAGTTCAAAAACAAGGTGGAAGAGCGGCTTTTATTGATGCCGAGCATGCCCTAGACCCTGTTTATGCTAAAAATTTAGGAGTGGATATCAACGAACTTCTTTTATCTCAACCAGACACAGGAGAGCAAGCACTTGAAATATGTGAAGCTTTGGTTCGAAGCGAGGCTGTGAATATCATTGTTATTGACTCTGTTGCCGCGTTAGTTCCTCAAGCCGAAATTGATGGAGATATGGGAGATGCTCATGTCGGACTTCAAGCAAGATTGATGTCTCAAGCATTAAGAAAATTATCAGGAACGATTAATAAAACCAAAACGACTGCCATTTTTATCAACCAATTAAGAGAAAAAGTAGGCGTGATGTTTGGTAATCCTGAAACAACTCCAGGTGGAAGAGCCTTAAAGTTCTATGCAACGATTCGTTTAGATGTTCGTCGTGGAGAACAAATTAAAGTAGGAGACCAAGTGATTGGAAACCGTACCAATATTAAAGTGGTAAAAAATAAAGTAGCACCACCATTTAAGTCTGCTTGTGTGGATATTATGTATGGAGAAGGTGTTTCAAAAGAAGGAGAAGTCATTGATATTGCATCGGACTTAAATATCTTAGATAAATCTGGAGCTTGGTATGCTTATAATGGGGAGAAAATAGGCCAAGGAAAAGAAAATGTAAAAGCATTATTAAAAGAAAATAAAGAACTCATGAATGAACTTGAAACAAAAGTAAGAGAGCATTATGGTTTTGCAAAAGAAACATCAGAGAAAAAAGAAGATTAAAAAAATTACTTAAATAAAAGTAGTAAACAAGCTAGGAATAAACCTAAATTCATTGCGATGTAGATTAAGATGGAAGCGTTTGTAAATCCATCTTTTTTTTGTCTTGCTAAAACCATTTTTTGTTCTTGCTGTTCTCTTTGAGTTTCTTCTAAATGTTTTCTTTGCATTTTTGAAAGAGATGCTGTAATGGTATTCCAAGCATCAATAGTACTTTGAAAATAGGCATTAGGCGTCTTTTGGTTTTCTAAACGTAAAGCTTCCATTGTTGAGCTAAGACGAATTAAAACATTTGATGTGTTTTCAGAAATAAACTCCATATATTCATGACCACTTGCCACAAAATTCATCAGAAAATCTCGTGTATGAATATCTTCTTCAGTTGGGTTTGGATTCATAAGAACTTTAATATAATCAGTTAAACTTTTCATTTTGAATCACACTCCCAAATTCTTTTAAAGTCACAGTTCCTTTTTTTTCTTTTAAATCTAAAAAAGTATTGATAACTTTTTCTGGTTCTTTTGTATCATAACGATATTTTTTATTTTGACTGTCCGTAATCACTAAAAATTCTTTTCCATTTTCTGTTTTTGTACTAATATTTTCAATGATAGGAAAATTTGCATATTCTTTTTGTTCAGCTTCCATCATTTCTTCTGTTTGCACATAAAGTTTTATAATTTGAAATAAATCTTCCCCTGTAAGCTCATGTGTTTCAGCGATTTGTCTTCGAAAGTTTTCATTATAAAGCATTTCAGGTAAATAAAAGTGAGAGATATCTACAGATTCTTCTTTGGCATGATCTTTCCAAATCAATTGATTTCCTACAATACTTAAGTTCTCTTTAAATGCTGGATTATAGTTCATCCAAACATTTAAGTATGCAATATTGTCTTTCATCACGCTTTGTGTCATAGGCTCACCCTTATTCTAAAACTAGTATAACACTATTTTTTTGAAATGGGAAGTTCTTTACTTTAAAAATAAAACTGATTATAATAAATGTGTGATATTTATGAAACAGAAATTAGATGAATTATTTATACAAGAGTTATCTTTAAAGAAGAATGAGCCAGAGTGGATGAGAGAGTTTCGGCTCGAGTCTTTTAAAGCATTTGAATCTCTAGAAAATCCAAACTTTGGACCTAGTTTAGAGTTTTCTTTTGATGACATTTTATATTATAAAAAGACCGAAGACCAAAAAGAAAAATGGGAAGATGTAAACGCATCAACATATCAAACTTTTTGTGAGTTAGGAGTCGTGGATGCGGAAGAAAAATATTTGGATGGTGTTTCCAATCAATTAGAAAGCGAAGTTGTGTATCATAAGAACTTAACCGAAAAAAATATTATTTTTTGTAGTACCGATGAAGCTTTACAAAAGTATCCTGAATTATTTCAAAAATATTTTAATACTTTAGTTGATTACAAAGAAAATAAATACACGGCTTTAAATGGAGCCGTTTGGAGTGGAGGTTCATTTATCTATATTCCACCGAATACGACTTTAGATAGACCATTACAAAGTTACTTTCGAATTGATACAGAAAGTTTAGGACAATTTGAAAGAACCATTATTATCGTGGATGAAAATTCAGAATTGTCTTATATTGAAGGTTGTACAGCGAGAAGTTATTCTAAAAGTTCGTTACATGCGGGAGTCGTCGAGATTTTTGTTGGAAAAAACGCCCGTGTTCGTTATAGCACGATTCAAAATTGGAGTAATGATGTTTATAACTTAGTTACCAAAAGAGCCATTGTCGAAGAAGGCGGACGGATGGAATGGGTGGATGGGAACATTGGAAGTAAAGTCACCATGAAATACCCATCTGTTATCTTAAAAGGAGACTACTCAAGTGGAAATTGTATTTCCATTGCTTATGCGAAGAAAGGTCAAGTTTTAGATGCTGGAGCAAAAATGATTCATTTAGGAAGACACACCAAGAGCAATATTTTAAATAAATCGATTGCCGAGGGTGGAGGAATTGCTAATTACCGGGGAACAACGAGAATTACAAAGGATGCCACAGACTCTGTCGCGACTGTGAAATGTGATACCATTTTACTAGATGGAATAAGCAAAAGTGATACCATACCTAAAAACATTGTCGAAAATAAAAGTTCTCAAATTGAACATGAGGCAACTGTTTCCAAAGTAAACGTTGAAAAATTATTCTATTTAGAGAGTAAAGGCCTTGATGAAAACGAAGCAAAAGAATTATTTATTTTAGGTTTTGTCGAAGATTTCAAAAAAGAATTACCAATGGAATATGCAGTAGAATTAAATCGTTTATTAAAAGAGAGTGTGTGACAAAGTTATCAAAAACGACTGAATTCGACAAGATGTGACACCATGTGACAAAACTTGTCAAAAAAAATGGGCAAATTAGGCATTTTTGCCCATTTTTGGGGTTTTTGCCTGCAAATTTTGAAAATTTGCTAAGCAGATTTTCAAAATCTGCAAGGTTTTTGGCGATTTTGGCGTTTGCACCGGTCTTCTTTTTTTGCTTTAATGGTGAGCACGAAAGGAGGAATTGTACATGAATCATGTCATTCTAATCGGAAGATTATCGGGCGACCCTGAGATTATCAAAACGGAAAATGAGTCTTTCCGTACGGTTGTAAATCTTGCAGTTCCGAGAACTTACAAAAACATGGATGGGATTTATGAAACGGATTTTATTCGTTGCATACTCTGGAACGGTATTGCTGAACGCGCAAACGAATACTGCAAAAAAGGCGACATTGTCTGCATCCGGGGACGTTTACAAGTTCGGAATTACACCAATGAACAAGGTGAGAAAAAATTCATGACCGAAGTGATTGCCGAGACCATTGCTTTTGTATCTAGTTATCATCCCAAAGAAAAAAATGAAAAAAATTAGATAAAAAAAACTTTTTTTCATAGAATGAATTAGGTGAATTTTATGAATAAGTATGTACGAATCTTTGGTTTAATTGTTTTATTATGTTTTAGTTTTTACTACACCGAAAAAATTGCTCAATTTATGCGGAGCAAAGACCCCATTTATGAATCCATTCTTGCTTCAAAAGATGACTATGAAATCAAGTCCGTGGATGCCATCATTAAAGATGATACCATTATTCCTGGACTAGTAGGCGAGGTTGTAAACGTCGATAAAAGTTTTACAGCAATGAAAAACCTTGGATACTACTCTGAAAATAATTTTGTCTTTGATGAAGTAAAACCAAACATTTCATTAAGTGAAAACTTAGATAAAGTCATTTCTGAAGGAAGTAAGTTAAAAGAAGGAGTCAGTTTTATCATCGTAGATAATACATTAAAAGAGTACTTTGAAGAAATGGGTGTTCCTTATTCGATTTTAACAACCAAAGAAAATGCAGGTGGAGTCGTAAAATACGGAAGTAAATTAAATGTCGATGAAAAAAATTATCAAGAAGTCGAAAATATGTTAAAGAAAAATGAGTGGAACAATGATTTTTGCTATATACGTTTATTATCCGAAGAATTTTGTCAAAAAAAGAAAAAGATTATGATTGAAGAAACACTTCGTTTGAATAATCAAAACTTTGTATCCAACTATCATTCGATTAAGTCTGGTTCCATTCTTTTCTTAGAAAATTTAGAAATTCCAAAAGTACAAGTTTTACTAAATCAAATCTATTTTCAAGGTTTAAAAGTTTTACCATTAGAAGAATTATTAAGTGAATCACGTTCCTGATCACGTTCCTGATTTACAAACCATTCTTTTTTTGCTATAATGAATTCATGCAAAAATTCTTATATCAGTTTCTTTCTTTTATAAAGAGACTATTAAGTTAGGAGAATCATTATGGAAAAAATTAGAATTTTTAGTTTGGGTGGTTTAGATGAAATGGGAAAAAATACCTATGTCATTGAAATCAACGAAGAAATTTTTGTGTTTGACTGCGGGTTAAAATATGCCGAAGGTTTCATGTATGGAATTGATTATATCATTCCTGATTATGAATACTTAATCAAAAATAAAGCGAAAATTAAAGGTGTCTTTATTACTCATGGTCATTATGAGAACATGGGGGCAGCAGCAGACCTTGCAAGAACAATACCAGGAATTAAGTTTTATGCCACTCATTATACAAAGTTTGTCCTTATGGACTTAGGTGTGAAAGAAGAGAACATCATTGAAATTACACCAAATCGTAAATTAAATTTTGGAACAGTTTCCATTTTTCCAATGCCTGTGAGCCATAGTGTGCCAGGAGCTGTTATGTATTGCATCAATACCGAGCATGGAGCTATTTGTTACACAGGAGACTTTATCATTGACCCTTTAATGAAAGGTGACTACGACATGGATTTAGGAAAAATTGCTTATGTTGGAAAACAAGGAGTTTTATGTCTTTTAAGCGAGTCAGTATTTTCAGAACATATTGGACATACTTCACCAACACACCGATTAGCATCATTTTTTGGAGACATTATTAATAAATGTGAAAATCGTATTTTATTTAGTGTTTTACCAACCCATTTATATACCATTCAAGACATTTTTGAAGGAGCCAGAAACTCTCATCGAAAAATTGTCATTATGGGAAAAAAGCTACAAAACTTTATTCATTTTGCTCATGATAATGGCTACTTAGAGTATCAAGAAGAATTAATTGGTGATTTATCAAATATTAATGATGCAAATTCGATTTTACTTATTTGTGATGATAAATCAAATGCTTATGCTGCGATTAATAAAATTGTGAGTGGGTATGATAAGTTTATAACTTTAAAAGAGGGAGATGCCGTAGTATTTGCAGAACCTCGTTATGACTCCAATGAAAAAACGGTTGTAAAATTAGAAAATGATTTAGCCATGGCTGGTTGTAAAATTATTTCTTTACCAAAGACCAAAAACATTTTACATCATGCGTCTCAAGAAGATTTAATGTTAATGATTAAACTTATGAATCCAAAGTATTATATGCCTGTCAAAGGTGAGTACCGTTATATGGTGAATAATGCAAACCTTGCAAGTGCCCTAGGAATTCCAGCAGACCATATTTTCTTAAAACAAAATGGTGATGTAGTAGAATTCGTAGATGGTGTGGCGACAGAGACATTTGATCATATCAAAGTAAAAGAAACCTTAATTGATGGAAAGAGTAGCGATGATGTAGGCGAACTCGTTATCAAAGATAGAGAAATGTTAAGTGATAATGGAATTGTTCTTATCAGCGCGACTCTTAGCAAGAAAGATAAAATTTTATTAGTAGGTCCAGAAGTGACTACAAAAGGTTTTATTTATGTCAAGGATTCTAAAGATATCATTTATGGAATGAAAACCTTAAGTGAAGAAATTATTAAACGTAACATTGTGAATGGAATTGTTGATTATAATAAAATTAAAACAGAAATTCGTTCTGAATTAAGTAATTACTTATATGAACAAACAGAATCAAAACCAATGATTATTGCAGTTGTTCAAGAGGTATAAAAATGCCTCTTTTTTAGTTTATAGAATAAAAAAATGACACTTACATAACGTAAATGTCAACCCATTTTTATAGGTAGGCATTCAGTAATGGAAAAATGAATACTTCCTTTTTAATTTTATGAAGTTTCCTTCATCTGTATACAGTATATCAAAAATGAGATAAAAATCCAAGTGGGAAAAAATATTTTTTTGCTTGCTAATATCATAAAAGTGTGTTAATATGTTTGTAGGAAGGTTTTAGAAAAACTGAGTGCCTTTTCATCTACCGGCTATGATAAGCTCGAGGAGGTGATGAGCCATGGATAAGCGAAGAACTTTTGTAATAAAGATTTTCCAATATCTTGTAGCACTTGCTACATTATTTACAATATGCTTTTTATCATTTTTGTACGTAATGTTGCAAAAAGGCACTTAATGAAATCTAGATAAGATTTTATTAAATGCCCAACTATATAGGTGAGGCATTCAGCCGCAATTCTGAAATACCTTCCTTTTATTATATGAAGTTTCCTTCATCTGCATACAGTATATCAAAAATAAGATAAAAATTCAAGTAGGAAAATATCATTTTTTGCTTGCTAATATTATCAAAGCATGCTAATATGTTTACAGGAAGCATTTTAGTTGCTGAGTGTCTACCCCTTTCTTCTCTCTATAATAAAATCTAAAGAAGAAAGGGGTGTGAGTGATATGACAAAAAAGCAGAGTTATCATTTACAAGTCTTAAAGTATGTCATCACTATTTTACTGGAAATTATATTAATTCTTTCCATAATAAAAAAATGACACTTACAAGTAAATTGTAAATGTCTATCCAATTTTCATAGGTAGGCATTCAGCGTATCAAAACTGAAATGCTTCCTTTTTTATTATATGAAGTTTCCTTCATCTGCATACAGTATATCAAAAATATAATAAAAAATCAAGTAGGAAAAAATTATTTTTTTGCTTGCTAATATTATAAAAGTATGCTAATATGTTTGTAGGAAGCATTTTAGTTGCTGGGTGTCTACCACTTTCTTCTCTCTATAACAAAATCTAAAGAAGAAAGGGGTGTGAGTGATATGACAAAAAAGCAGAGTTATCATTTACAAGTCTTAAGGTATGTCATCACTATTTTATTGGAAATTATATTAATTCTTTCCATAATAAAAAAATGACACTTACATAACGTAAATGTCTAACCATTAAATAGGTAGGCATTCAGCGAGCAAAACTGAAATGCTTCCTTTTTTATTATATGAAGTTTCCTTCATCTGTATACAGTATATCAAAAATAAGATAAAATTTCAAGTAGGAAAAAATTATTTTTTGCTTGTCAATATTATAAAAGTATGCTAATATGTTTGTAGGAAGCATTTTAGTTGCTGGGTGTCTACACTTTTCCTCTCTATAAAATCAATTTTAAGGAGAAGGGAGTGTTGTTTCATGAAAGAGATACTAAAAGAAGTATTCAAATTCATAAACATTTTATTATGCGAGATAATATTGTTATCAATACTTAATAAAATAGACACTTACAAGAAATTGTAAATGTCTCAACTATTTCCAAAGTAGACATTCAGCGTATCAAAACTGAAATGCTTCTTTTTTTTAATGAAGTTTCCTTCATCTGTATACAGTATATCAAAAATAAAATAAAAATTCAAGTGGTTTTAAGTAATTTCAAAAAAGAATATTTTAGAATAAAGTGTTTCATATTATAAATGGTGATTAATATGGAAGAAAGAGAAACAATTTTAAAACTACATCAAAATGTAGAAATGGGTGTTGTAGGAATAGAAAGTATTAAAGATAAAATTAAATCCCATGATTTATTAGAAGTAGTTTTAAAACAAAAGAAACAATATGATAGTATTAAACATGCTTTAACACCATTATGTAAAAAATATCATGTAGAAGATAAAGAGTTAGGTGCTTTAGTTCATATGGAAAGTGATATGATGGTGAATATGAAAATGATGATGGATCATACGGATTCTCATATTGCGAAAATGATGATAGAAGGAACCAATAAAGGTTTAGTACAGTTAGAAGAATTAAAAAATCATTATGAAGGAAAAGATAAAAAAATTATTCCTATGATAGAAAACCTAATTGAATTTGAACATCGTAGTTTGGATGAGTTTAAGAAATATTTATAATAGGTATTTCTTTTTTATAACTTATAAATAACCTACTTGTATTACCCTTATGTAATATGTTATAATCAAATGGTAATAAGAATATTCAAGAAGAATCAGAGCATAATAAAAGATAGGAGTACGAAAATTATGGAAAGAAAGAAAATAAATTTACTTATTTTAGGATTAAGTATTTTATTATTAAGTGTGGTAGGAGTCACTTATGCTTATTGGAATTTAAATTTAGAGCAAACAGATGAAGACAATCTAGCAACAAGTTGTTTTGATGTAGAATTAATGGAAGAAAAAAATGCAATTCATTTAGAGAAAGCATACCCTATAGTAGATAAAGAAGGAGAAGAATTAACTCCATATACTTTCAAACTAAAAAATAAATGTAAAGCGAATGTAAAATATCAAATAAATTTGGAAACTTTAAATACAGTAGGTGGAGAATCAATAGAAGAAGATCGATTAGCTAGTCATTATATAAAAGAAAAGTTAAATGAAATTGAAAAAGATGGTTCTATTCGTTTATTAACTGATAATGAACAAGTAACTCCAACATTAGAAGATGCTGAAGAAAGCTATAAATTAATGACAGGATATATGACAGAAAATGAAGAAAAGACATTTGAATTAAGATTATGGATGGATGAAAATATTACAGTGAATGATGTGGATGCAATGGAAAAAACATTTGCAAGTAAAATTACTATAGTAGCGACTTATGCAAAAGAAGCAAAGAAAACATTAGAAGAAACAATACTTGCATTAGACCATCAAACAGAAGATAGTAGGAAGTCAGGAATCTATGAAGTAAAACATGATGATGCAAATATTACATATACAAATGATTCTTTTTATCAAAAGAGATTACAACAAACAGAATATAGGTATGCTGGAAAGGACCCGAATAATTATGTGAGTTTTGGAGAAAAAGTAGCAGAAGACAGATTTGAACTAATAATGTGCTTACAAGGAGTGTGTAGCAATATTCATTCATTTGGATTATTAACATTTGAAAGTGTTTTTTCTAGCCAAGAACAATGCGATATTGTAAAACTTCAAGTAGAAAACTCATATGGTGAAGAATTTAATTTCAAATGTCAACAAACACAAAAAATGGGAGAACTGCTTTATTGGCGAATCATAGGTTTAGTAAATACACCAGAAGGACAAAGAGTGAAATTAATTAGAGATACAAGTATAGGAAACTATAGTTGGGATAGTTCATTATTTGATGTCAATGAAGGTGATGGAGTGAATGAATGGAGTCAAAGTGATTTAATGAAATTGTTAAATCCTGACTATGATGAAAATAAAGATAAAATATGTGATGAAGATCAATGTACTAGTGATAACTTAGTAAATAATAGTTTATATTGGAACGGGGGAAATGGATTTTGTTATAATGATGCAAATAATTCTGCATCTCCGTGTGATTTTACAAATAATACTATTCCAGATAGTTTAAAAAATATGATAGAAACTGTTACATGGAATTCAGGAGCTGGTGATGATTCTTATGATACAGATGCAACAGTTTCAAAATATTATGAATATGAAAGAAGTAGTAATATTGTTAAAACATGTGATAGTAGTTTTTCCGACTGTGATGAAGTAAAAAGAATAACAAGTTGGAAAGGAAAAGTAGGACTCATGTACCCAAGTGATTATGGGTATGCGACAAGTGGAGATATAAACACTACTCGAACAATGTGTTTAGAAAAATTTGATTGGTTTGATTATAATGAATGTTTTATAAATGATTGGCTGTACACGTCATACATATATCATACTTTATCACCTGATTCGGTTACTTCGCATTCTGTTTTCTTTATCGACAGCGGAGGGTATGTGGACAGCAACTATGCATACCTTGCTGAGGGTGTGCGACCTTCCATTTATTTAAAACCTGATATATTTGTTTCTTTAGGTAACGGTTCTAAAGAATCCCCTTACATTCTTGAGTATTAAATAATACAAAATTTATTTCATTAATTCTTTCATCTTAGAAATAGATAAACTTCCATTTACTAAATCTTTTTGATAAGTAGATGGAATTTTTAATTCTTCTAAATTACATAAAAGTTCATCTTCTGTTTCATAGTCATCATAAGAAAGATGATAGAAGAATTCTAAAAATAAAATATTTAAAGTATTTAAAGCATGAGTATAATGTTCTTCATTTCTTTTTTCAGTGTAAATAGTTGATTTTCCATCTAAATCAATAATATGAGTTTGTAAATTAATAGGATTTACTAAAATATGTGAATGTCCTTTTTCAAAACCAATTGTATTTGCATAAGGACTATTTGCTAAATCAACAGGATAAATATTATTTTGTAAAAGTTCTTCAATATCAAGAAGAACCTCATACATAATTTTTCTTTTTAGATTTTGAGGAAGGCCCATAAGTTTATGAATTGAAATACCAGATACTTTTCTAAGTAAACAGCCTGCAAATCGATGATTTAAATAAACAGGAGCTTGAGGAAGGTAATTTCTATGAACATTTTCTTGTCTTTTCATGGCTAAATAAATTGCTTCTTTTGGTCTAACTCTAATTTCTTCTTCTTTATAAGAATAATAAGTAAGCGGTTCAGAAACCAAATGAATAGTAGATGAATTTTTTTGATAGATTTTTGTTTCTTCTAATGAAGTTTTTTCTTGCATTAAAATATCCCTTACATAGGCATGATACAACTTAACATAATATTTAGAATTATATTTATAAACCGCGCCATCTGTTCCATGACCAATTTCTTTTTTTAAATCTTCTGGTGTTATATAAATCGCATTCATATTCAAAACCCCCTTTTGTTGCCAAATATTATAACACTTTTATTTTTACTTGTCAAATCGATAAAAAGCGAGTAAACTAAAGTACGGAGAGTTATGAGTTATGAAAAGCATAAAAAAATATATTCCTAATTGTTTAACATCGTTAAGAATTATATGTACACCTATGATAATTTATTTAGGATTAACGAATCATTATTGGTTTTTAATTGTTGTCGTAGGAATCATTTCTTTTACCGATTTTTTAGATGGCTTTTTAGCAAGAAAATGGAAAGTTACAAGTGCATTTGGTGCGAAGTTAGATACAGTTGCCGATAAGACATTGGCAATTAGTTTACTGATTTTATTAGTGATTAAAAATCATGCTTATTTTTATTTATTACTTTTAGAATGTGTAATTGCTTGTATTAATTTATATTTTTATTTTAAAAAAGGAGTTGTCGCATCTTTACTGATTGGTAAAATTAAAACTTGGGCTATTTTCTTAACCATTCTTTTTGGCTTTTTAGCTATGATAATTCCATGGATTCCGATTCAAATATTTATGATTATTACATTTATTTTACAAATTCTAACATTATGTTGTTATCTTTATTATAAAGGAAGAACCAAAGAAGAAATTCAAAAAGAAAGAGAGAAAGAGCGTAAAGAATTTCATGAATTAGTGAGTCCTATTACCCAAAATGAAGAATTTCAAAAAAGGAAAAATTATCCTCATCATATTCATGAATCTGTTTATGAGCATGTTTCTAAAGTAGCATTTGATTGCTATAAAATTGGAAAGCGTTTCTCTCTAGATTATAAGAGCTTAGCGGTCGCGGGAATGTTACATGATTTTTATGAGAAACCTTGGCAATATGATAAAGAAAGAAAAAAGTTTTTTCAGAAACACGCGTTTACTCATGCGAAAAATGCAGTGGATAATGCAAAAAAAGTTTTTGGAAACGAAGTGGTAACTCCAAAAGTGGAAGAAATTATGCTTACCCATATGTTTCCAGTGAATAAAAGAATCCCTAGAAGTAAAGAAGCTTGGCTGATTACTCTCGTTGATAAAGCGGATTCCATTGAATTTGTGATGCACCCCATTGCCCTTGCTAAAATTTTCTTAAAGTTAGGGGATCCAGAAAACTTAGAAGAAACAGAAGAAAAAAAGAAAAAGAAAAGAAAAAACAAAAGAGTAAAAAACGTTGAATTAAAAAATAAATTCTCGAAGTAAACAAAGACTGAAAATAAAGAACTAAATGCTCGAAAATATAAAGAATTAAACGATTCAATCATTGCATAAACTGAGAAAATATGCTAATCTAATAAGCAAGTGGAGAGAATTTAATATTTTTAAGTCACGTCAAAAAGTGACGAAAAGTTGTATTTCAAAAAATTAAGAAACTAAATTCTCGCCATAGATAAATGAAAAATGGTACGATGTGTGTTTCATTTGTCAATAAAATAAGAACAAAATTACATATAATGTTCTAGTTCACTAATTTTAGATTGAAGCTCTAAAATATAGTTAAAAATATTATCTATTTCAGAAGTGGAAGATTCTAAATAGGCTAATATTTCGTTTAGTATCTCATCTTCAATAGAAAGATACTTCACATACTCAAATAATTCTTTTGAGTGTGTTTTTATATCTAATAAAAATATTAATTCTTCATCTATCATATTATTTGTTTCCTTTCTTAAAAAGAGAAGGAGATAAATTCACATCATCAGGATGAATATAGGAAATATTAAATTTAGTAATGACATCAACGCTCATTAAAGTTTGGATTGCTTCAAAAGGTGTTTTATTATTTAAAATGACCCTAGACGTGGAATTAATGTGCGAAGCAAGAAGATTGCAATCTTCTTGAGTCAAATGATTAAAAGAAGATTTTTTAGGCAAAACATACCTAATAAATTCATGATTTTTTTCAATACTTCCTTTTTGATAAGAAGTAGAAGGATCACAATAAAAGACATGAGATAAAACTTCTCCAGTTTCATAATCTGTTTCTAAACTAATAGGATTAAAAAATTCTTTTCCATTGTCCGTTAAAATCACTTCAAATAGTCTTTTAAATTCATCATTACCAATGTTTTTTCTAATCTGAATAAAGACTTTTTCAACTTCTGCCATAGTTTGATGGTCTAGAAGAAAAATAAGCATAAAATTATATTGTCTAAACAAAAGAGTAAGAAAAACTTTTCCTCCTTTTACACCTTCTACAGTATCCATTTCCACAATAGAAGCCGAAGGATGCAAAGAAATGTAATCTTGGAAATCATGATAAGTTCTTCCAATTCTAATCATCGATTCTGTTCTAGTTCTTCTTTTTTGATTATCCTTTCTTGGCTTATAAATCACTTTTCTTGGAAGATCAATATTTCTAAAAGAAAAGATATTGTTGTTCGCATAAGCATAAAAGGTGGTTTTCGAAAAATAAAGCAAATCTGGATGATTAATAAAAACATGATTGATGCTTTGATTTTGATCACGAATTAAGGGAGTAATCACATTGTTAATTTCATAGATTTCTTCTTTAGAGATTCTAATTCCTTGTCTTGATTCTGTACGAAAAGATAGATATTCATTATTGGCATCTTTCGCACGATAATAATATTTAGACAGTCTACAATGACTTTTTTTAGTACATCCATTGCAAACATAAGGAGGATGATTTAATAACAGACATTCTTTTTCTTTATAATCTTTACAAGTAGATTTACACCATTTAGTACCAGCATTTTCACAAGTATCTATGTTTATACAATTTGCATAGTAAGTATTATATTGAACATAATCTTTTTTAAAACGATGATTTAAAATTTCCTTAGAAATCGTAGTACGATGTTTTCCAATTTTTTCTCCAATTTGTGTTAAATTAAACTTTTCTTTTAACATATCTTCAATAGTTTCTCTTTCATCTAATCAAAGATGTTTTTGTTTCATAATTAAATAAACTCCTTTCTGACAAATGAAACAGAGTTTATTATAATATATCTTTTTCCATAACTAAATTCTCTTTTATTTTTAAATCGAGAATTTATTACTTTAATTAACAAAAGAGTAAAAAAATGTAAAAAAGTGTGTTAAAAGTTTGACACTTTTTTTATCTTTCGATATAATGTTTATGGTGAAGATAAGTATGGCAAAGAAGAAAAAAGGAACAAGTGAAAATACCAAAAATATGACATTCAGTGTAGAACTCACTGGACTTATTTTGATTCTTATAGGTCTTATTGGCTTTGGTTTTGGTCCTGTAGGAGCATTACTTAAAAAGTTCGCTATGTTTCTTGCCGGAGAATGGTGGCCACTTATTTTAATTTTTGTTTTATATTTAGGCTTCTTTATGTTAATTAAAAGAAAGTTACCGAATTTTTTTCAACAAAAATATATTGGTTTATATCTTTTACTGATTGTAGTTTTAGTATTCAGTCATTTAACATTTATTCGGGAATGTGAAAGTGCCTCTGATATTTTTGAAGCAACCATTAAAAACTATGGAGAGAGAGTGGCTTCCATTAATAGTCATTCAGCTTTATCAAGTTCAGGTCAAACTTCTATCGCGATAGGTGGAGGAATCATTGGAGCGGTATTTGCTTTTGCAACCGATGCCTTGTTTGATGAGACTGGAACTTATGTTGTCCTTGCATTTATTACTCTTTTCGGAGTGGTATTACTCTTTAATGTCAATCTTTCGGAGATGCTATCAAATCTTTGGAATAAAATGCGTCACGTGAAAGAACTTGCCGAGGAAAGCGAAGAAGAGCCTGTAGAAGATGACGTGACAAGAAGAGAGAAAGCTTTAGAAAAACGCCTTATGGGTGAGGAAGAAGAACCATCTAGCAAAGCGATTGTGATAAATAGCATGGAAGAATTAAAACAATTTGCTGAGCCTCCAAAAGAGCCTGTCGTAGAGGCACCTCAAGAAGAAAGCAAATCCAATGTAAGTAATCCAAATTATAAACTTCCTGATATGAAGATTTTAGATAATCCAGTAGTAAGTAAGAAAACAAATTCAAATCAATTCTTAATTAATAATAAACAAAATCTAGAAAGAGTTTTAAATGATTTCCAAATTACTGGGAAAGTCGTGGATATTCATATGGGACCATCTGTCACTCAGTTTGAAGTCGTGGTACCAAGTGGAACCAAAGTAAGTCGTATTGTATCGATTAATAAAGAGATTGCTCTTGCATTGGCTGCGAAAGACGTTCGTATTGAAGCACCGATTCCTGGGAAAAGTACGATTGGTATTGAAATTCCAAATCAAGCCATTTCTGCTGTAAAGATTAAAGAAATTCTAGCAAGTAAAGAAATGTTAGAAAGCAAAGGTGGCATTTTAGTTGCTTTAGGAAAAGATATTATGGGGACTCCAAGAATTTGTGATTTATCAAAGATGCCTCACTTACTGATTGCCGGTTCTACTGGTTCTGGTAAATCTGTCTGTGTCAATAGTATTATTGCGTCTATCTTAATGCGTTATCGGCCGGATGAAGTAAAACTTGTATTAGTAGACCCAAAACAAGTGGAATTATCAAATTATAATGGAGTTCCTCATTTACTTTGTCCAGTCGTTGTAGACCCCAAAAGAGCAAGTGCAACCTTACAAAAAGTCGTTGTCGAGATGGACCGAAGATATCATGAACTTGCCGATAACGGAGTCAAAAATATTGGCGATTACAATAAAAAAATTGATGAAGAAAATGCTCGTCATCCAGATAATCCAAGACCTAGAATGCATTACATCGTTGTAATTGTCGATGAAATGGCCGATTTGATGATTGCCGCGAGAAAAGAAGTCGAAGACTCTATCATGCGAATTACTCAACTTGCGCGGGCAGCCGGAATTCATTTGATTGTCGCGACTCAAAGACCTAGTACCGATGTTATCACCGGTGTCATTAAAACCAATATTCCATCTCGTATAGCATTTTCAGTAGCAAGTCAAATTGACTCTCGAACTATTTTAGATTGTGGTGGAGCTGAAAAACTACTTGGAAAAGGAGATATGCTCTTTCAACCAATGGGTGAAAATACCCCAATTCGTATTCAAGGTTGTTATATTTCCGATGATGAAATTCGAAGACTGATTGACCATGTTTGTAAACAACAACAAGCAAGTTATGATGAATCCTTAAGTGCCATCCAAACAGAGACGACTTCTGCACAATCTGGAGGTGGAGATGGAGAGGAATACGATGACCCAATGTATGGGGAAGTGGTTGAATTTGCCATTCAAACCGGTAAAATAAGTGCATCACTTCTTCAAAGAAGGTTCCGTTTTGGATATAATCGAGCAGCTCGTATTGTGGATTTATTAGAAGAACGAGGAATTGTTGGACCTCAAAATGGTGCTAAACCAAGAGAAGTCTTAGTGAAATTAGAAAATAATGAAAATTCTGGAGAATAATCCAGTTTTTTTCTTTGAAAATGATTTTTTTGATATACTTAATTTAAGTAAGGAGGTGTAGAGTTGTGAAGAGTTTGAGAGTTTTTCTATTAGTAGGATTAGCAGTATTAGCTACTGGCTGTGGAGAGAAAAAGCTTACTTGTACGAAGACGGATACAAAAGGCGGAAAAGAAGTAAAAGCAACAATCGTTGTGAAAGCCAAAGATGATAAAATCAGTTATATGAAACAAACAGCTGTGAATGAAGTGGACAGTTCTAGTTTAGATACATCACTAAAAGCAGGGGAACTCATTTCAGAACAATTTAAAGAAATTGATGGAATGAGTATGGAATACAAAAAAGTAGATGATACTCATTTAGAAATGACAATGGAAATTGATTATGCGAAAATTAAAGTGGAACAATTAAGAGAAAAATTAGGCGATACTTTTGATGAAGAAGATTTCTTAAAAGAAAAAGATATGACCTTAGA
>CANRDF010000025.1 GCA_947629255.1 uncultured Bacilli bacterium | reverse complement strand
TATTAATTGTAATGTATGGAGTCTTTCAAGACAGAAATGATATCAAAACCTTTATACCAATGAATGATTTATATTTTGAATATTATGGTTCTTATCCTTCTAATGAATGTGATGATGCTGGATATGGAAATTATAAAAATTATAAATATATGCAAGAACATAATATTAAAAGCTATGTAAAATTTCAACAATGGGAAGGAGAAGCAAGTGGAAAATCACCCCAGTTGTTTTATACATTTGATGATGGAGTCATGTGCTTAAATACTTGTATTGGAGAAGAAGTTCCTTTTGATTATTACCATAGAAGAAAAAACAAAGAAGGAAAATTATATAAATTTGTTGGATGTAATGATTGTAAGTATTCCTATAAATGCAAAGCAAAATTAAAACATAAAGATGATGATAACCGATATTATGAATTAGTTCCAGAATACGAATTATTAAAAGAAGAATCAAGAAATAATCTATTAAGTCCAAAGGGAATTGAAATTCGAATAAATAGAAGTATCCAAGTCGAAGGAAGCTTTGGACAAATCAAAAATAACATGAGCTATATTAGAATCAGAAGACGAGGATTAGAAAATGTTGCAGCAGAAATCATGTTAATGTGTTTAGGAGCAAACATAAGAAGATGTTTTAAGTCGTTTGAAGAGAATAGATTCAAAAAAAATTGTTGGAAAGTACCTAATGATTTACACAAAGAAAAATTTCCATATGTAAAGCCAAAAGAAAAGAAACTGTCAAATAATTAAACATTTAATTATTCAACAGCCCCTTTTTATTATCTAAATTAATTTTTCAAATATCCAATTAACACGTTTTCGGTTATTTGTAGCTTTTTCGTTCGGTTATTTGTGACATTTTCATTCGGTTATTTGTAATTTTTTAAATCTCAATAAGTTCGTATTCTTTATTTCCAATACCCAAATCATATGCTGCATCAATCGTATGAGTTCCCATTCTTGAATTAATTCTTTCTAATAATTCTTCTTTGCCAGGGTCCTCAGAATTTTTGACTAAATCAATACATGCTTGATCGATTGCTACTGGATCTAGGGATGCAACAATACCAATATCTTTCATACATGGGTCTTTGGCAACTGCACAACAATCACAATCAACAGATAAATTACAAATCATATTAATATATACAATATTTCCATGAAAGTATTCAGTGACTGAAGAAGCTGCATCGGCCATAGATTCTAAGAAAGTTTTTTGATCTTGCTGAAACATATCTTCGTATGTTCCATTATTTCCACAACAATGGATATAACGTTTTCCTTTAGAAGATGCGACTCCAATTGATAATTGTTTTAAAGCTCCACCATAGCCTCCCATTGGATGTCCTTTAAAATGAGATAAAACTAACATCGAATCATAATTTTCTAGATTCTTTCCCACATAATTTTCTTTTAATACTTTTCCATTTGGGATTTCCAGAGTCATGTCTTCTTTAGCATCTAAAATATCAACAGTAAAGTATTTACTCCATTCATGTTTTTCCATTAATCTTTGATGTTTTTCTGTTGTATCTCTTGCCCCATCATAAGCGGTATTACATTCTACAATAGTTCCATTTACATAATCTACCATTGGTTTTAAAAATTCTGGTTTTAAATAATTTTGATTTCCATCTTCTCCAGAATGAACTTTTACTGCTACTTTACCAGGTAACTCTACTCCTAATGCTTTGTACATCTTTACGACACTTTCAGGTGTTAATTCTTTGGTGAAATAAACTTTTGCTTTTTCCATTTTTTTCATCCTCTTTCTAACAATATTTTATCAAATTAAAATTTAAAATACAAGCAAACGAGCCATCAAAACCTCTAATCGTTAATTTTTATTTTGATTTTCGATAATATCTCTTGCTGCAACTAAACCGGTCGCCGCGGCTGCTACAATGTTACCTGCTTTTCCGGCTCCATCACCAACAAAGTATATATGATGATCTTTAAGTTTCATATGATCATCGGTTTCAATTTCATTACTAAAGAATTTAATTTCAGGTCCATAAAGTAAAGTCTCTCCATTATTCACACCTGGAATGATTTTATCTAATGTTTCTAGTCCTTCTAATATATTTTTAACAATTCGATGAGGTAAAACTAAAGCAAGGTCTCCCGCGACAACATCTTTTAAAGTCGGTTCAATAAAACTTTTCTTAATTCTTTCAATGTTACTACGTCTTCCCATACGAAGGTCTCTTAAAGTTTGTAATATTGGTTTACCATCTCCTAGAGTATTTGCAATTTTAGCAATGGACTCGCCATATTCTCTTGTATTTGTCACGGGTTCAGTTAAGCTTATTTTAGAAATAAAAGCAAAGTTTGAATTTTTGGATTTGGTGTTTTTTAGAGCATGCCCATTCACACAGATATAACCATTATAGTTTTCTTTCGTTACAAACCCTCCAGGATTCGTACAAAACGTTCTAATTTCATCATTATAAGTATCCGTTTTTATAAATATCGTTGGATCATAAATCACATTTGTAATTGGATCAAGTATTTCTTTTCGAACCTCTACACGCACGCCAATCTCAATACTTTGCGAAGTATAAGGAATATGGTATTTATCCGCAAGTTCTTGAACCCATTTTGCTCCTGTTCTACCAGGAGCCACGATGACATGTTTTGCCATAACATTTTCTTCTTTTTTATTATTCTTCATAATGATATGATAAATAGAATCTTCTTCATTGATATCTAATACATCACAGCATTCTTTTAATTCTACCCCATGGCTTTCTAAATATTTGGTAAAATTTTCAATATATGTTGGTAGCATATCACTTCCTAAATGCTTTTGTTTGATGACAAGTAAACTTGCCCCAACTCTTGCAATTTTTTCTTCTAATTCCCTTGCTTCCTCCATATTCGTAGGATAAACTTCAGAATCCATTCCAAATTCTTTAAAAATACTTTCAGCATCATCAATGAGCTTATATGCTTCACTTTGAGACATATATTTAAATAGATTAGACTTTCCTAGTTTTGGAATAAAATTTAATTTTCCATCTGAGAAAGTTCCTGCTCCCCCATACCCAGACATAATTGCACATGGAGTACAGTTTACACAAACTCCAGTTTTACTCATTGGGCAAAAGCGAGTACTCGCAAAACGTCCTTTATCAACTAATAATATTTTTAAATCACTCTTTTTAGATAATTCGTAAGCTGCGAATAACCCAGCAGGCCCTGCACCCACAATTACTACATCATACATTTACATCATCACTTTCTTACATATTTATTTTATCATTTCCTTATTTAAAACACAAATTATAACTTTCTTACTCTTTTATATTCTTCTATATTTTGCGCTCCCATATAATTAGAAAAATAACTATGAAAATAAGGAACGTATTGTTCTTCAGAATACTCTTTTTCTTCTTTCGTTTCTACATTTTGAAACAAGATATGAGAGGCATCACAATGAATAACTTCTTGATTTTCTTCTAAAAGTCCTATAATTGGATCAGCAAAATCAAAAGATTTTACTAAAAATTTAGAATCTTTTATTTTACAATTCGATATGACTACATGTCCAGGATAACTCATATAATGATCTGTTTTATAAGTCATTCCTAAAAATCCACCTATCACTGTAGCATTTTTTCCACTTAGAATTACATCTTCTAAATTTAAATCTTCAATATATAAATTTGTATAAGGATGAATAATCGAAAATAAACCTAAATATTTTAAAGAAGAACGAATACTCGATTCTCTTATCGCATATCCATTGCCTAAAACATACATTGTCCCAGTAAAGTTAAATAAAGAAATAGCATCGATATTTACATAGCAAATTGAATTTTGAAAAGAGACTACCACCGTTTCTGTTTGGTATTTAGAAATCGTTTTTAAATCTTTTGGATAACGAACTTTTAAAATATCATCTACCTGTATCACTTTTGTATCTTGAAAATCAATAGAAGTATTTGGGTTTTTCCAAAAAAGACGATGTCCATCGCCGATAATATGAACTTTTTTTCCAAATGTATCTAAGGTATTAAAAACCATATCTTTTTCTAAATGAAAACTGATTTCTGGTAAATCTTTTTTTAGATGTTTTATGATTTCTTTTTCGTCTTTTACATAAAATTCTGTATTTGTTACTATATAATCCCATTTTATTTGAGAAGATCCATTCATACCAATTCTAGAACGTTCGATATCCGTAAAAAAGTACCTGGCCTTTTTCTCGTTTTGACTTTTGACACGAAATAATGTGGCTTTGGTTTTTCTTGGAAAGAAAAGCTCAATCGTTCCAGAAAAATTTTTTAAAGAAATTGCTTCCATTGAACAAGAAGAATCTAAATCTACAGTTACATAAATTGTTTCTTTTCCTTTTAAATTTCTTAATTTTTCAAAATCTTCTTTTGTTTTTATGTTTATTCTTTGCATGTGACCACCTAGTAATATCATATCATGAAATTCACAAAAACATGAAAAAAATTGTATTTCTACAATTTTAATAGTTTTCTTCAATCTGGTCTATACTATCCAATTCCGTTTCAATAATACTTCGGAATCTTTGTTTGAATGCCACGATTCGAACTCGTAATCTTTCCCCATCTGCCTCAAGTTTTTCTGCTTTCATTAAGGCATCATTTACAATTCTTGAAGCATTTCTTCTTGCTTCATCAATAATAGACTTTGATTCATCTCTAGCTACTCTTTTGATTTGTGAAGATGCATCTTCGGCAACCATAAGAGCTTTGTTTAAGGTATTTTCTAAATTTTGATATCGAAGTAGTTCTTTTCTTAGATTGCTAATTTCTTCATCTCTTTTTTTTAAGTTGTTTAGCATGCTTTCATATTCTTTTGCTACATCATTTACAAACCTCGCTACTTCGGTCTTATTATACCCATACAAACTTGTACTAAATTTTTTCAAAGTCTCACCTTCTTACTAACTTAAAATGCTTTTACCAATCGATGTCATCCTCTTGCTCTTGTTTTTTCTCATCCTTCTGCGCATCATCGGAAATTTTTCCTTGAATGTTCACATTCTTTGGTGTACACAAATAAATTCCTACCCCAATTTTTTGCATCGTTCCACCAATCGAATATACACAACCAGATAAGAAATCAATGATTCTTTTTGCTTGCGCAGAAGTCACTCTTTTTAAATTTACTACCACACTATTACGGCTTTTCAAATGGTCAGCAATTGCTTGAGATTCTGAATAAGCACGAGGTTCTAGAAGAATCATTTTACTTCCTGTTTTATCTGCCTCTTTTAATGCTTCTTGTTCACTTACGTTGTAGTACTCATCTTCACTCATTGCAGGTGCTTCGTCTTCATCGGAAAACCATTTTTTTAATTTGCTCATCGCCATACTTTTATCCTCCAGTCTCTACCTAAATACATTTTAGCAAAAACTTATTCTTTTTTCAATTCCTTTTCTACAATTTTTATTTATTTATCTTTTCCATAAGAAACTCTTTTAGTTCCGAAATACTCATTGTTTTTTGTTCCATCGTATCACGATCTCTTACGGTCACAGTACCATTATTTAATGTTTCATCATCAATCGTTATTGCATATGGAGTTCCTACGGCATCACTTCTTCGATAACGTTTTCCAATGCTTCCGGCTTCGTCATACGTAACTGAAAAGTCTTTCGCAAGTTCACCATAGATTTCTTGAGCTTTCTCGCCATGGACTTTTTTGATTAATGGAAGAATCGTTACTTTATAAGGGGCAATGTGAGGAGAGAGATGAAGAACAATTCGTTCTTCTTCTCCGACTACTTCTTTTGCATAGGCATCACATAAAATAGACAAGACAATGCGGTCTAAACCAACAGCAGGTTCAATGACATAAGGCAAGTATTTCTCATTGGTTTCTGGGTCTAAGTAACGCATATCGACATTTGCGTGCTCCATATGGACGGTTAAATCATAATTGGTACGGTCTGCAATTCCCCAAAGTTCTCCCCAACCAAATGGATAAAGATATTCTATATCCGTAGTTGCTTTACTATAAAAAGATAATTCTTCTTTGGCATGATCACGGAATCTTAAATTGTCTTTCTTGATACCTAAGTCTTTTAAAAATTCCATACAAAAATTTTTCCAATAACCAAACCATTCTAAATCAGTATCTGGTTTGCAAAAGAATTCTAATTCCATTTGTTCAAATTCTCTTGTTCGGAAAGTGAAGTTTCCAGGTGTGATCTCATTACGGAAACTCTTACCCGTTTGTCCAATTCCAAATGGAACTTTTGCTCGCATACTTCTTTGGACATTTAGGAAGTTCACAAACATTCCTTGCGCGGTTTCTCCTCGTAAATAGACTTTGCTTTTCGTGTCTTCCGTGACCCCTTGATGGGTTTCAAAAAGTAAGTTGAATTTTCTGATTGGTGTAAAATCATTCGAGCCACAGACGGGACAAACAATGTGTTTTTCTTTGATGTATTCTTCTATTTTCTCATTGCTCCATCCATCCCCAGTCTCTGTGCCTCCTGTGAATTCTTCAATCAGTTTATCAGCTCGATGACGAGATTTACAACGTTTGCAATCGATCAGTGGATCCGTAAAACTTGTGACATGTCCTGATGCCACCCAAACTTCTGGATTCATTAAAATGGCTGATTCAATTCCATAGTTATATGGATTTTCTTGAATAAATTTTTTCCACCAAAAACGTTTAATGTTATTTTTCAGTTCGACGCCTAAAGAACCATAATCCCAAGTATTAGATAGTCCTCCATAAATTTCACTTCCTTGGAACACATAACCATACTGCTTACAATAGTTTACTAATTCTTCCATTGTTAATTTCATATTTTCCCTCTTTCTAATAAAAAACTCCTTTAGATATAAGGACGACAAGTAGCCGCGGTTCCACCTTACTTATTCTAAAGAAGAATCTCTTTTTCATTTATATAGCTCTGGTTTTCCACACCTTCATCGCTTGTATGACATCATTATAATAAAAAAATGCAAGAAAAACAAGTTATTTTCTACGAGCGATTTCTTTTCCGACAGTCATTCCACTTATCCAAGCAATTCCTAAATTATATCCTCCACAATCTCCATCTAAATCTAGTAGTTCGCCTGTAAAATAAAGATTAGGAATTAATTTGGATTCAAAAGATTCCGTTACTTCCTTCAAAGGAATTCCACCTAAACAAATTTGGCCATTCTCATATCCTAAAGCACTTATAATATTTGCTTTAAAATGAGTTAAATGCTCTAAAAGATTTTCTTGTTTTTCTTTTTCTAAATTTTCCCAAGTCTTTTCTGGAATGATATGACAAGACTTTAAAAGGGCATTACCAAGTTTATAATTTAAGAAGCCATCTAAGACAGAAGAAATCTTTTTGTTTTTGGAAATATTTGTCATCCATGTATGAGCCTCTTCTTGTAAAAAAGGAATAAAATTGATTTCTAAAGTCATCTTTTTTTGGTTTGCTAAACCGATACTTGCATATCTACTTAATAAAAAAATACAGATTCCACTGAGGCCATAGTCAGTGATTTGAAGCTCTCCTTCTTCTTCTCTTAAAAATTTTCCATCTTCATAAATAGATACTTTGACATCCGTACGAACTCCAGAAGCATCTATTTTTTTATCTAATACCAACGGAACTAAAGATGGTAAAGGTTCGATGATAGAATGACCCAAAGTGCTTGCTAAACGATATCCATCTCCTGTGGAACCTGTTTTGGGATACGCTTTTGAACCTGTTGCAAGCACGACTACATCAAAAGTCATTGATTCCTTTTTGGTATTGATCACAAATAAATTCTTTTCTATTTTAATGTCTTCTACTAAAAAATCATTATCGATTTGCACTCCCACTTGTCTTACTTTTTCTTCTAATGCATTTCGTATACTAATTGCTTGATTGGAAAAAGGATAATACCAACCATTCTTTGTTTTCCATATAATCCCTAAGTTTTGAAAGAATGAAAGAACTTCTTTTTGTCTTTCTTCTGTAAGCCAGTGCTCTAAAGGAACATTTTCTAGAGAATGATAATGGGATAAATTTTGATCTTCATTCCAAAAATTACATTTACCATTTCCAGTAAGTAAAAGCTTTTTTCCTAATTGGGAATTTTTTTCTAATATAACGACTTCATTTTCTTTTGTCTTGGCGATAATCGCGGTGATAAGTCCAGAGGCTCCTCCTCCAATAATTGCAATTTTTTTCATTTTTACACCTTTTTCTTTTTTTATTATATCATGACTTATTTTATAAAAAAAGATTCTCATGAAAGTAGAATCCTTTATTTTTCACTCTTTATTTCATTTATTTTTTGAACGGCTTCTTTTACTGAATCTTGATCTGGTAACATCACTGCTGAATATTCTTCAGGGAAGGCCGCGGTGAGTTCAAAGGAATCAGACCCAGAAAGCACCATTGTTTCAATATCCCAATTGGGATTTTCATCTAATTGTTTTTCAATAAAACCAGTAATGCTAGACAAAGATAAATTGGTCGTGAAGTTTCCTTCCATACTTTTTAAAATACTTGTATATTTCGTAAGAATCGTGGAACTTGTAAGCTTTTTCGATAAACCTTCCATAATTTGTTGTTGATGTCTTGCTCTTGCTACATCTCCTTCTCGTAAATCATAACGTTCTCTTGCATAAGCGAGAGCCTTCTTTCCATCTAAATGGATCTCCCCTTGATAAAATTTATAATACACAAAGCTTCCATCTTGATCTTGATAATCCGCGGTAAACTCGAATGGATTATTTACGTCTACTCCACCAATTGCATCAACTATATCAATTACTGAACTAAAATTCACTTTAATATAATATGGGATTTCGGTTTTGAGTAAGTTTTCAATGGTTTTTATGGAAGTATCCACTCCCTTTAATCCTGCATGAGTAAGTTTATCACGAAGTCCCGTAGTCCCCGCAATTTGAACATAGTAATCTCTTGGAATCGATGTCAATAAAACTTTATGAGTAAGAGGATTTATGGTAATAATCATATTGACATCACTTCTAGACACTTTACTCATATCACCATAGGTATCAATTCCTGTAAAGAAGATACTGAATGGTTCTTTGGTAATTTTTACATCTTTTGTCACCATTTCATTTTGTACTTCTACAGATATTGTTGTTAAAACTTTGGAATTTTCTTTAAAATCAGTACTCATTTCTAAATAGAGTTTTGCTTCTTCTTCCTCCATTAATATCGCATCTACTTCACTAGCAAGTAACGCATCAATCAATCGACTTGCTTCTGTTAATGTTTTTTCTTTGATTTTTTTATTTTCTATTTGTTTTACTGCTTTGGTTATTCCCTTACGGTCATTTACATAAGAAATACTTTTTAATTCATCAATGGAATCATAACTACTCGTTTTTCTTACAATCACTTGATAATTTTCTGTTTGAATATTTAAGGCCGTAATATTTTTTAAAAAATGAATCGTGGCATTTTGATAGTTTAAAATAAGAGAAAAGAGAATAATAAGAACAATGGATAAAACGGAGCCACAAATTCTTAATTGATATTTTTTTCGAGACATTAAGAAATAAAGAATTCCATCCCCTATTGCTAAAGCAAGAAATAAAAGAATTAAATATTTAAAAGGGATTAAATCTAATTTTAAAAATAAAAGAAAGATTAAGATACTCATGAGAATAAGCACAAAGGCAATTCCTTTAAAGAGTACTTGTTTTTTTAATTTTAGTTTTGTCTTTGTCTTTGTCTCCATATTCCACATATCCTTGTCCTCTTTCATTATAAAATAGATATTCTTTAAAACTCAAGATTTCTTTCTTTACTTGACACTTTATTTCACAAGAATTTTTCCAGAAGTCATTCTTTTGATGTTTTGAAGCCATAATTCAAAAAAATTTGATTTTTCGACTGTTTCTTTTACAGTTACTTCTAAATTGTCTATGACCTTGCCATTTTGATCCACAACTTCTACTGTACCTACTGTTGTACCAGCTTCTACTGGCGCGATAAACTTGTCGACTTTTAAATTATAGGAATAGTTAGGCATCGGTTCACTCGTTTCTAAAAGTTTAGTATAATCTTCTTTTAAAACAATGTCTACCGTTTCTTTTTTGCCATTTTCGACTCTTTTGGTTCCTAGTACAACATCTTTTGTTAACACAACAACAGATTTATATGTATTAAAACCATAGTTTAACATGGAAGAAATATCACTACTTCGATTATCGCTGGTAGGAGCCCCCATGACGACGGCTATTAGACGTAGATTATTTTTTTTCGCGGTGGCGGTTAAACAATATCCTGCTGTTGATGTAAATCCTGTTTTTAGTCCATCTACACCATCATAGAAACGAACTAGTTTATTGGTATTCACAAGCCATGTACTACTTCCATCATTTTTTTGTAAGTAATCTTCATAAATACTTGTAAATTCTAAAATTTTAGGATGTTTCAGTAATTCTTTGGCAATTAAAGCCATATCGTAAGCAGATGAGACATGTCCTTCTGTATCAAGTCCATGAGGATTTTTAAATGTAGTATTTTTTAACCCTAAACTTTTTGCTTTTTCATTCATTTTGACAACAAAGTCATCTAGTGTTCCAGATATTTTTTCTGCCATAGCAACTACTGCATCATTTCCAGATGCAATCGCGATTCCTTTTAGTAATTCTTGTACTTTGTAAACTTCTCCTGCTTCCAAGAATACTTGGCTTCCACCCATACTTGCTGCATTTTCACTGATAGTTACCTCTGTATCCATGGTAAGAGTTCCATTATCAATTGCTTCCATAATGAGAAGCATACTCATAAGTTTTGTCATACTGGCTGGTGGAAGTGCTTCATTCTCATTTTTGCTATATAAGATTTTTCCACTTTGGGCATCCATTAAAATGGCACTTTTACTATTGGGGGCTAAATCAGTGACTGATTCCGCTGAAACAGAGAAACAAAAGCTAAAAAGAAGAAACCCCCAAATAATCAAGAAAATATTTTTTTTCAAACTAACACCTCTTTCTACAAAATATGAAAGTTTTTTTATTTTATTCAGATAGAAAGAGAACTATTTTTAATAAAGATTAATATTCAAGGATGTAAGGAGAATCCTTAGAACCGTTACCCGAAGAGACAAGTACATCTGGTTTTAGATAGATGGAAGGTCGAACACCAAAGGCACCGCTAGCAGACGTCACAATGGAAACGTTCTCATTTGCAAGATTATTACCCACAAAAAATACATCATAAGCCTCGCTATCTCCAACAGGCGATAAAGTCCAATCTGCTATACTAGGTAATAGCCAATCATTATTTTGACAATCATTATAGCCCCATTGATAAATCACTTTTTCCAAACAACTAGTTCTATCATTTTGGCTCCCTCCAGTTGTTGCATAACCATAATCAGATAAATACATAAGTCCTACTTTACCTTCCCAGCTTGTTTTTCTACCTACTTCATCATTACAATGAGAATATTTACTATCACACGTCTTCCCATAATTACTACTTCTTTCTAAATTATAAAATTCATTGACTTTAATTTCGGACCAATCATAGGTTAGCCCATTACTACCAGTATTCCATGTTACAGTTTCTATTATTTTCTTTAATGTATCTGGAATTTTTGTGTTTTTAAAATCACATTCTGTTACAGTATTATTTTCACTTGCATAACATTGCCCGTTTTCACCATTCCAATATAAGCTATTATTCACAAATTTTCCAGTCTGAACATCTCCATTTTCATCTTCTAATTCATTTGAGAGATATCCAGGATTTAAAAGCTTCATTAAATCACTTTGACTCCATTCATTTACTCCAAAACCATTGTTTATATCTCTAGAAGACGTATCCCAACTATAATTTCCTATACTTTGATCTTTTATTAATTTTACTCTTTGTCCCTCTGGTGTATTTACTAAACCGATGATTCGCCAATCAGAAATCAATTCGCCTTTTTTTTGTGTTTGTTGACAATTCAATTCTATCTCTTCTCCAGCTGACTCACTGCCTAACATTCGTTTTATCTCTTCCTGTTTACTATCACATTCTGATTTACTAGAAAATGATTCAGGGATATCTAAGGAAGGAATAAGAGTGGCATTCAAACAGTGTCCAACTTCACACACTATTAATTCATATTTATCATTTTCATATTTTTCTCCAAAACTCACATAATTATTTGGATCACTCCCAGCATATCGGTATTCTGCTTTTTGTAAATTTTTGATTATGTTTTCATCTTCTGTATATGTCATTTCTGCTCCAGTATGCTCTACTTTATAAAGTCCATCTGTACCACTATTCTCTGTTTCAGGTTCTATAGCAAGTATTGTATCTACTAATGTTTTCTTTGCTTCTTTTGCATATGTTGCTGTTACTGTGATCTTACTTGCAAATGTTTTGTTCATTGCTTCTTCATCTGCCATTGTTAAATCTCCATCTAACCATAGTCTTAATTCAAATGTCTTTTCTGCTTCTCCTGCTTCCATATATCCTGTTGTTAATTTATAGCTTTCTGCTGCTTCTTCTATTGTTTTTTCTACACTTGTATTATCTGTTAATATTCGAATAGGTCCTTCTTTTCCTACTTCATTTAATTTCTCTTTTATATATTTACTTGCTAATCTTTGTTCTTCTATTGATACTCCTTTTGATGTATTTAAACTTTCTAAGTTTATTTGATATTTTACACTAGCATCACAATTATTTTTTATTTTAAAAGTAAATGGGGTTAATTCTTCTCCTTCCCTATCTGATACAGGGGATGCTTTCTCTAAAAAAATTTCATTTTGCTCATCTTCTAATGTTACATCAAAACAACTTGATGTTAAATTATTTTCATCTGTTTGAGATAGTCTTAATTGCCAAAATGCATAAGTAATTCCTATTACACTTAATACTAATGCACATACTCCTATAATGAGTAAACTTGTTTTCTTTCTTTCCATAATAAAAGACCTACTTTCTATCTTATAGGTCTATTCTATCATGCCCCCCTCCCCCCAAGAAGTCAAGTATTATTTTATATTTTTTACATAATTTTACAAAAATTAAATTTCCATTTTCTTATAATTCAAATTGACTGTTATAAAGGTTCGCATAGAAACCTTTTTTCTTCATTAATTCCTCATGTGTTCCTTGTTCGATAATATTTCCTTCATTCATCACTAAAATTAAATCCGCATTTTTAATCGTTGACAAACGATGGGCGATGATAAATGAAGTTCTTCCTTCCATTAATTTATCCATGGCTTTTTGAACTAATTCCTCTGTTCTTGTATCTACATTACTTGTGGCTTCATCTAAAATTAAGAATGGTGCATCTTCAATCATACCACGAGCGATCGTAATAAGTTGTTTTTGTCCAGAAGAAACAGATTCAGAATCTGATAATGGAGAGTCATATCCATTCGATAACGTTTTAATAAAGTGATCTAAGCCAACTGTTTTACAAACTTCTCTCACTCGTTCATCACTAATGTCTTCTCGATTATATTTTATGTTATCTTTGACACTTCCTTCAAAAATCCAAGTATCTTGTAACACCATTGTAAATAAGTCATGAATATTTTCTCGTGTTAATTCTTTCGTGGAAACTCCATCAATGAAAATATCGCCACCCGTAAGTTCATAAAACTTCATAAGTAAATTTACCATCGTTGTTTTCCCAGCACCTGTTGGTCCTACAATAGCAATCTTTTGCCCAGCATTCGCTTTCGCATTAAAGTTATGAATTGTTGGTTTTTCGTTTCCATCATATTGGAAGACTACATTTTTAAATTCAATGTTTCCTTTCACATTTTCTTTTGGTAAAACTGTTTTGGGATCGCTTTCATCAGCCATTTCTTCTTCATCTAAAAATTCAAAAACTCTTTCTGATGCTGCCGCGGTAGATTGAAGTTGGTTCATTGCTTGAGCAATTTGAGATAATGGAGATGTAAATAATCGAACATAAGAAATGAACGCTACAATAACCCCGAATGTAATAGAACCATTCATCGTAAGTAATGCTCCCACGATACAAACAGCAACATAACCAAAGTTTCCAATAAAGCCCATCATAGGTTGCATGAGTCCTGATAAAAAGACACTTTTTCGATTACAATCATAAAGTCTTTCATTTCTTTTATCAAATTCTTCATTGGCAAGTCTTTCGCCATTGTATGCTTTTACCACATTGATCCCTGAATAAATCTCTTCAATATGACTATTTAAATTTCCAAGTTCTTCTTGTCTAGCAATAAAATATTTTTGGGATTTTCCAAGAACACTAAACATAAAGATGAAACCAAATAAACTAGCAAGAATTGCTGTAATAGCCATCCAAATATTAGTCACAAACATCATAATCGTTGTCCCAATAAATAAGGTTAAAGCACTCACTAAAGTCGATAAAGAATTGTTCATCGTTTGAGCGATCATATCCACGTCATTTGTTACACGTGACAAAGTATCTCCTGCTTGATGTTGATCAAAATATTTTAAAGGTAAAGCATTAATTTTCTTTGAAATTTTTCCTCTTAAACTTCTTGCAAAATTATTGGAAACATGGGTCATTGAAAGTGCTTCAATAAAATCAAAGAAAGCACTTGTTAAATAAAAGGCAACAAGTAAATAAACAATATTTAAAATGGCTTTGATATTCATATTTGGTTCAATAACATGTTGAACTTCTTCTGGCATCTCACTTAGTACTTGGTAAATAGCTTCTGTGTCTTCTACATTTTCTAAATTACGCATTTTCTCCATCATAAGGATTTGATCACTTGTTGAAATCACGGTTCCATCGATTTCAAAATCTTTTAAATAAATTTCTAAAATGGAATTTGGTAAAGTTGCATTACTACTTGAAGAAAAGAAATATTTTAAAAAATTTATTTTATCCATTGTGGAAACTGTGACTCCTTCATAGGTTGTCGTTGGAAGAACTTGGGATATCATAGAACTTGGAAGTTTTAAAATACTTTCAAATAACACATCTCTATCCATAGTTGTTGCATTTTTAAGCAAATCTTGCAAAGACTCTTTTTCTTCAGCAGTATATTCATCACTCAATAAAATACTTTGAATATTTTCTTCTGATAAATTAATATTTAAAATATTAGGAAGACTCTCACTTAAAACTTGAGGATTTAAGGCCTCCGTTAAATGAGTTGATATTTTTTCTAAATTTTCTTGATTAATGACTAATCCATTTGAAATTTCATCGGTTAAATCTGATAATTTATTTGGAGAAAGAATAGATAAAATGGAGCCAAATATTGCAAGAGTAAGGGCTAAAAGAATCAAAAATTTAAAAGATTTTAATTCTTTTACTAAACGAAGAATGGCTCCCTTAAAATCTTTTGCTTTGGAAGGTAAACCGCCTCTTCTATTCATGTTCTAACTCCTCCTTTGTAAGTTGCGAATAAGCAATTTCTTGATATACTTGACAGTTTTTAAGTAACTCTTTATGAGTTCCTATGCCTACACATTCCCCATGTTCTAAGACAATGATTTTATCTGCATTTAAAACCGTTCCAATTCGTTGAGCCACGATTAAACTCGTTGCATCTTTGGTATATTTTTTAAGTTCTTTTCGAAGTGTTGAATCGGTTTTGTAATCAAGTGCTGAGAACGAATCATCAAAAATATAGATTTCTGGGTCTCTCGCAATTGCTCTTGCAATCGCAAGTCTTTGTTTTTGCCCTCCAGAAATATTGGAACCGCCTTGAGCGATATGAGCATCATATTCTCCGTCCATTTTTTCCACAAATTCTGTCGCTTGGGCAACTCGTACAGCTTCTTTAATATCGTTTTTGGTCATTTTCTTTTTGCCGTTTTCTCCATAATCGACATTACTCGTGACCGTTCCATGAAATAACACAGCTTTTTGAGGAACATAACCTATCTTATTATGTAAAGCTTTTAACTGATAATCTTTGACATTCACTCCATCTACTAAAACCTCTCCATCGGTTGCATCATAAAATCTTGGAATAAGCTGGATTAATGTGGATTTCCCAGAACCCGTGGAACCTAAAAATGCTACCGTCTCTCCTTTTTTGACTTTAAAAGATATATTTTTTAGAAGATATTCTTCGGCATCTGGATATTTGAATGAAACTTCCTTAAATTCAACTGTTCCTACTTCTTTTCCTTCAACCTCTGTTCCATCTGAAATTTTATTTTTAGTTTCTAATACTTCATTGATACGATTTGCTGAAACTTGGGCTCTTGGTAAAATCATAAAAATCATGGCAAGCATTAAGAATGACATGATGACTTGCATCGAATAAGAAGAGAATACGATCATATCCCCAAATAATGTTAATTTATCGGTCAGCATGGCTCCCTTAATTAAGTATGCTCCAACCAAATAAATGGCTAAGGCAAGACCATTCATGACTAAGTACATCACAGGTGACATCATGGCAAATAATTTTTGATTAAATAATTGTAAATTGGTTAAGTCATTATTGGCTTTCTCAAATTTCTTTTCTTGATAGCCTTCGGCATTAAATGCTCTGATAACACGAATTCCTTGTAAATTTTCTCTTGTGACACCATTTAAGCGGTCAATTAATTTTTGAACTCTCTTAAATCTTGGTATCACAATCACCATAAGAGTACCTACCATACTAAGTAGAATTACGACCGCGACGGCAGTAAGTGCACTCCACTCCCAACTTTTATTTAAGATTTTCGTGATCGCCCAGACTGCTGTAATTGGTGCCCGAATAAGGAGTTGTGTTCCCATACCAAGAAGCATTTCTACTTGAGTGATATCATTTGTGGTTCTAGTGATTAAACTACTCGTTTGAAATTTCTTTAAGTCTTCCATAGCTAAAGATTCTACTTTTGTAAACAATTTTTTTCTTGTTTTTTTTGAGAACGTTGCCGCGACATTCGCAGCACAGTAACCAACGCAGATAGAAGCTATGAGACTTCCTAAAGCGCATAAAAGCATATATCCACCATTCAGTAGTATATCTTTCATATTGCTTCCTTCTGATTGAACTAAAATTGTAATTTGAGACATATAGTCTGGCATCTTTAATTCAAGCCAAACTTGTCCCACAATAAAAAGAAAGATGAAAAGAAAATAAATCCATTCTCTTTTTCCTAAGTTTTTCAACAATTTAAACATAATGTAAATCCTTTCTTTAAGGCAAACTTACCCCTAAACTCTTATTTCTATCTTTCGTTTATACTCACACACTACTACATTGTAAGTAGCCTTACACATAGTATATTATTACAATCAAAAATAAATGTCAACCCACATTTTTTGCTTTTCAAGCAAGAAAAAAAACTTATAGTTACTACTCAGCCATAAATAGAAAAAAAATACAAAAAAAAGAACAAAAATAAATAAAAATGTGATAATATATATACGAAGCGAGGAAAGACCTATCATAACCAATTGGTCATTTAAACAACTCGCTTTTTTTATTTGTGATAAGATTATATTGGTTATGATAGGAAGTGACTTAGATGGCTAGGAATAACGATTTATACAAAATGTACGAAGAAGAATTTTATAAAGTTGAAAAACTTAATAAAACATTAAATCAATTAAAATTAGAATTTAATTCAGTAAACAAAGAAAATAAATATTTAAAGAAAAAATTAGAAAATAAATTAAATAAAGAAATAACCAAAATGACTAAACCTCTCCTAGAAGAAAATATAAAATTAAAAGAAGAATTAAACAATGCTTTTAAAGAAATAGAAAGACTAAAAACAGAACTTGTTTCTAGAAAAGAAGATAACGATAAAAATTATAAAATAGATAAATTAACAAATCAGGTTCATAAAAATAGTACAAATTCTTCTATTCCAACAAGTAAAGAAATGAGTAAAACAAAAACTGGAGCAAATATCTATAATCATCGTGAAAAAACGAATCGTAACACAGGTGGGCAATTAAACCATAAAGGAGTTACATTAACCAAAGAACAATTAGAACAAAAAATAAACGAGAAACATTTAAAAGTTGTAGAAATAAAACATTATGTAAAAGGAAATCCAAAAAAAGGAAAAACTGTTAAATATAAAGTTGGTATTTCCATGGAAACTGTCATAGAAAAACATATTTTTATATATGGAAAACAGAACCAAGAAGAAATGTCATCAGAGTACTACAGTGATGTAACCTATGATGACAGCATTAAAACAATGGTAGTTATGTTAGGTTATTATTACTCTTTAAGCTATAATAAAACTCAAGAATTGTTAAGCGATTTTACAAATGGTATAGTAAACTTATCTCAAGGAACTATAGATAATATTTATAAAAAATTTTCCTCAAAAACTACTGAAACCCTAAATAACATTACAACGAATATTTTAAACGGCAAATATACACATACAGATGAAACAGTAACAAGTGAAAATGGAAAAGAAAGCTATTATCGAGGATATGGGAATCCATCTAACATATTGTATAAATATCATCATAGTAAAGGTGACGAACCTATAAAAGAAGATAATATTTTAAACCAATTTTATGGAACGATTATATCAGATCATGAAGTGGGTATTTTCAAATATGGAACAAAACATCAAGAATGTGTCATTCATATAGGAAGATATTGTGAAGAAGAAACTCAAAATGTCTATGAAATATGGTGGCCGGGTCAAATAGCTCATCTTTTGTTTCGAATAGAAAAAAATAGAAAAATATTATCTAAGTTTGGAAAAGAAGAATTTACAGAAGAAGAAATACAACAAATAGAACAAGAATATGATGATATATTAAATGAAGGATCAAAAGAAAACCAAGAAATATTTTCAACCTATTGGAAAGAGAAAGCGAATGCTCTTTTAAGAAGATTAAAGAAATATAAAAATTATGTTCTTTTCTTTATTCATGACTTTTCGATTCCTTACGACAATAATTTTATGGAGAGAGCCTTACGAATGATAAAAGGGAAAACAAAAGTATCTGGTGGTTTTAGAAGTACAGAAGGAGCCATAAGATTTGGTAATACAATGAGTATTATAAAAACAGCTAGATTAAGAAAGGTAAATGTACTCGAATGTATCAAGTGGGTTTGTCAAGAAAAATGTGTAAGTTGTCGGGTTTGTCAAGAAAAATGTGTAAGTTGTCAAAAATTTCTTAAATTTTAAGTTGTCAAAGAACATTTAAAATTGATTTAGATATATTTACGAATTCTATCTTTAAATTTGGGATGAACGTCTAGTTGATTTTGGAAGGTAAATCAATGTTTGCCTAGTTTTTTTGTGCATAAAAAATAACAGAAAATTTATCTTATCTGTTATTTATGGCTGAGTAGTAACAACTTATAATGTTTTTGTTTTCATTATAAGCTATTTTTGTTTTAATCTTAAACGCATTTTTTCTATTTCATTTGTCATTGGAGAAGAATCTGTATGCGACATTTTCGAAATATTTTGGAGAGAATAATCTAATCTATAGCTGTTATTATTAAAATAAAGAAGTTGTTCATCAACCATATTCAATATGAAATCAAACCAACGATTTAACTCTTCATTACAATCATGCTCTAAATCAAAGTAAATATTGTCGATTCGATCTACATAAGTAGGTTGATTGAGTAAAATGCTTTGGGAAAGATTTAATGGACTGATTTTTAAACGCATTCCATAAATATTATTAATAAGTTCGGTAAATTTCATACTATGTAACATTCTTGCTGTACGTCCATTTCCATCTGTAAATGGATGAATTCGAACAAAAAGTAAATGTAGCAAAGCACTTTTAAAAAATGGATTGGTATTTAGAACAGATAAAGATTTAGAACGATAAATTTCCACAAAGTCTTTTAAAAATAATTTCATACAGCTCTAAGGAGTGAAAATTCTTCGCACTCAACTAATTTGGTATAATATAGAAAAGGTGGTTGATTTATTTGATGA
>CANRDF010000024.1 GCA_947629255.1 uncultured Bacilli bacterium | reverse complement strand
AGTATAAAAACAATAAAAAATCAAGTATTTATCTTACTTGAACGACTTTTTTTGTTATTCAACTGTCAAAGATGGGTCTAAAAAATGTAAAGTAGCATTAATTTTAAAGAACCGTGATTGAAAAAATATTTTACTAATGATATACTTTCATTTAGAAATGGGTGACTAGAGTGGCTAAAAAGAAAGGTTCTAATCGAGCAAAAACAAGATTTTTCGTATTATGTGCTGTATTCTTAGGGTTAGTCGGTCTCTCTGTAGGTGTCATTTTTAAAGATTGGCTTACAATTATTCAAAATAAACAGGAAATTCAAAAATCTTTACTTTATTATTCTGATTTACTAGAAGAAGAACAAGATTATAATAGTGAAATTACAAAATTACATGATGATGAATATCAAGCAAGATATGCAAGAGAAAAATATTTGTATTCATTACCTGGAGAGTTTATTATTAAAATACCAAAAGAATAAAAGTGTCAATGTAAGGGAAAAAAGTATATTTTTTCTTTTTATTTGTGTTACACTATTTCTAGTGATAGTTATGGAGACAGTTTTTAAAATGATTCCTAAAGATGTAGAAATTGAAAATCGTGTGATATTGCAGTCGTTTTCTTTTGCGTTTCAAGCTTCTATTTGTCTATTGGGTGAGAGTGGTTCTGGAAAGACTTTGTTTCTGAAAAGTTTAAAAGAGAATAAGAATTATGAAACAAATGGCAAGGTAAGTTTTTATTTGGGGTCTTCTATCAAAATTGAGAATTGGAAACAAGAGTTAGATTTTGCAAAGCTAGAAAAAAAAGAGCAGGATTTTTGTGTACTTTTTTTTCAAAATAAAGAGAATATGAATGAGAAATGTGGTTTGTTAAAAAAAGTTTTTGAATTTCCAAATTACTTGTTTTGTGATGATTTGAATATTAATAATTCGGATATGAAATTACTACTTGATTATCTGAAATCTAAGAATATCTTACTTTTTTATGTGACACATGATATTGAAGTGACACCTTATTTTTCTTATTTGATTGTGATTAAAAATAATCAAATTGCTGTGGAAGGGAAAACAGAATTAGTTTTAAAAGAAGAAAAGTTAATGAAGTTACTAGGGTTTTCTTTGCCTTTTTATGTAAATATGTCTATTCAACTTGGGTATTATGGACTTATGGATAAGATAGCTTTAAATAAAGAAGAGATGGAGGCCTTGTTATGGAAATCAAAAAATTAATCGTTAAAGATTCTTTTAGTGTTGTTGTAAATGGTACGAAATATATAAAACCTAATGATAAAAATCCAGAAGTTGGTTATGTTTGGGGTGAATTCGATACAAAAGAAACGTTGTATGATTTTTTGAAGGAAACTGATGTAAACGATGAAAAAATTTTTCAAGTAATTCAAATGGTTAAGTTAAAATCTAATTTGCTTCCTGTGTCTCTTTCTTATTTAACAAAAGTAGAAAAGAAAAGGGCGGACTTGGCACGTTGTTTGTTACTTCGTAAAAGCGTACTGGTTTTTCATCATTTTTTTGAAGGAAATATTTATAGTGAAAGGGAATATTTTAAAAGATTACTCCGAAACTTTATACATAAACATCAAATAGCTATTATTTTACTTGAAGATGATATGAATGTGATTTGTGAAATGGTGAAACAGTTTTATTATATGGAGGATAAAACTCATTGTAAGCTTGTAACTGATTTTTATGATGAGGAAATTTATTCTCATGTGAGTATGCCTGATACTGTGGAATTATTAAAGTATTTTGAATCTTGTGGACATCAAGTGGACCATGAGATTACATTTAATGAAACGTTGAAGGCCATTTATCGAGGTGTGTAATGAGATATTTAGCAAGAATTTCTTATGATGGAAGTAAGTTTGAAGGTTTTCAAAGACTTCCTAATGGCAAAGGAGTTCAAAATGAATTGGAACGAGTTTTAAGTGAACTTAGTAAAACTTTTGTGGAAGTGAAGGGTGCAGGAAGAACCGATGCTGGAGTTCATGCTTTGGATCAATGTGTTCATTTTGATTTAGATATTCAGATAGAGGAAGAAAAATTAAAGTATGTTTTAAATCGTTTATTATGTCCTTATGTTTCAGTAAATTCGGTGGAAAAGGTTTCTCCGAGTTTTCACGCAAGACATGATGTGAAAGAGAAGACTTATGTTTATCAAATTTATACTGGTGAAAAAAATCCTTTTTTGGAAGATTATGCTTATTCTTTTCCATATGATTTAGATATCAATAAGATGAAAGAATGTTCTAAAGTTTTTCTTGGTATGCATGATTTTCGTAACTTTGTTTCTGGAGAAAGAGAAGATTATCGAAGTGTGATAGACGATATTACAATAACGAAAGAAGAAAAATTTATTTGTTTTACGTTTAAAGGTAAGGGATTCTATCGTTATATGGTGCGTAGTTTAGTCGGGGCGATTGTTGATGTTGGTTTAAATAAAGCAAGTTTGGAGGATATAAAAAATGCTTTAGATTTAAAATCATCTAAAATATTTAGAGTGGTTCCTTCTCAAGGACTTTATTTAGTTAAGGTACGATATTAAGTTGCTTCCGTATAATAAATTTACTTTTTTTTACATAAATTTTTAGAAAATGTACGATTTTGTTTGACATTATGGCAAGTTTCACATATAATTTTAATCGGTACATTTTATTTATCTTGGAAGTAGTTTGCCGTGGGAAAGTGGACTAAAGAAGAGATTAGATGAAAGGAAAAAAATTATGAGTACATTTTTACAAAAGAAAGAAAATGTGGAAAGAAAATGGTATGTCGTTGATGCGGCAGGATTACCTTTAGGTAGAGTAGCTACCAAAGTTGCAACTGTGTTACGTGGAAAACATAAAGTTACTTATACACCTTCTGTTGACTGTGGAGATTATGTTATTGTTATTAATGCAGACAAAGTCAAATTAACTGGGAATAAGTTAGAAGACAAAATGTATTATAACCATTCTGGATATCCAGGAGGACTTAGGGAACGTAATGCTAAAGAAATGATTACAAAATATCCTGAAGAAATGATGGAAAGAGCTATCAAAGGAATGCTTCCTCATGGAAGACTTGGTAGACAAATGGGTAAAAAGTTATTCGTGTATCGTGATGCAAATCATGGACATGAAGCTCAAAAACCAGTTGAATTAAAGGTAGATTAGGAGGGTAAGTTATGGCTAAACAAAGTTGGAGTGCAGTAGGACGTAGAAAAAGAGCAAGTGCACAAGTAACTCTTACAAGTGGAACTGGAAATATTACTATTAATGGTGTAGATGTCAATGAGTATATGCCTGATGCTATTTTAGTTCTTGATTTAAAACAACCTCTTGTTCTTACAAATAATGAAAATCGTTTCGATATTACAGTTAATGTTAAAGGTGGAGGATACTCTGGACAAGCTGGAGCAATTCGTTTAGGAATTACAAGAGCATTACTTAAATTTGATGCTAATACAGACCAAACTGCTGATACAGCTTATCGTAAGATTTTAAAAGCTGCTGGAATGGTTACAAGAGATCCAAGAGTGAAAGAACGTAAGAAATATGGTCTTAAAAAAGCACGTCGTGCACCACAATTTTCAAAGAGATAGGAAACAAGTTTTCTTTCATCCTCATAAACTTAATGTTTATGGGGTTTTTCTTTTGTTAGGATATCATAAAATCTTGGTAGATTTGGTTTAAGTAGTCTACAATGGTCTTAAAGAATATTTCTACTGATGATTAATTGGTAGATAATATGTATCAGGATGTGATATAATCTTATTAACTGATTAGGTGGTGATGAAATATTAATACGTTTTATATCGATGAATCTGGAAGTATGACTAAAAAAAATTTAAACTATTATAAAAACAAATATTTTGTTGTCTGTATTGTTATGCCAAAAAATAAAGATAGATTAAAGAGAGCATTTAAGAGATTTGTCAGCAGTAATTTTGATACATTAAAAAAGATGGATAAAGATAATAAAATGTTCTATGATAGTGGAAAATTTAAAGAGTTAAAAGGAAATTGTTTTACTGCTGACATGAAAAGGAAATTTGTTAACTTTTTTTGTAAGAATGAACTATTTGAAATATATTACATAATATGTGACAATAGTAAAGTTAAAGAATATTTTTACAGTAATACTGCCAGAGCATTTAATTATCTTTTAAAATTAAGCTTTGAGCATTTTACTAAGTATCAACAAATACCTGTCAAAGAAAACTATTTATTTATTGATGAAAGGAATGTTAGAACCGAAACAAGGTCAACACTAGGGGAATATTTGAATACAGAATTGGTTACAGGAAGTCATATACAAGAAGACTTTTATGTTGAGTACTGTCAATCTGAAAATAGAGAATTAATACAAATAGCAGATGTATTTTCTAATATTTATTATACAAATTTAATTTCAAATAATTGTTTTTCTAACGAAATCAAAAGGATGAAAAATGAAAAATATATATTAGGAGAGTTTCGTTTTCCTATAAAATGACCAAATAACTAAATTTTAGTGCTGAAAATTATGAATTTAACATGTATTGACATTTAAAAAATTGCATAATATAATAATGGTGTTATCAGTAAGTCCTTGTTATGCGCCGTAAATTTATTAAATTTACATTATTATAGGTAAGCGCTATGTGTTAGCGTCGCACCAAGGCAAATAACACTGAAATTATAGAGTGATTCATTTCACTCTTTTTGTTATTGTAAAGTATATTTTAAATTACAACAGAATAGGCTTATGAAGAAACATAATATTGAGATGATAGAAATCCAAAGAAAAGAATTTGTGATAAAGCATATGGATAGTAAAGCAACATGGAATAGGATGTTTATCAGTTTTAACCAAATGTTCTCTCCTTTTAAGGATATGTAAGAAGAATAGATGATTGGGATAGTACAAAATTCTAAAATATTTAATATTACAGATGTTACATTTACAGAAACATTTAGATATGTGATGACTAGGATATCTAAAACAAGTTTAAAAATAAAAATCATTATTATAGAAATTCCCATTTTTAGTAAAATCCACTTTTTGGGAGTTAACCTTAATAAAGTGTACTCTGGATTGTTTTCTTTTTCATATTCAAAGAAAATATATATGTAAAAGAAAATAAAAATTAGTTGATAAAAAAATGCGAATGAAGGAGTTATCCCTAATAATTCGTTTATTTCTGATAATTTAATTTCTTTATTAAGAAAAATTTCGTTATATTTTATAAGAAGAAGATTTATAGTATATATAATGAATATAGTAAATATCCATACTAGACATTTTTTTAAAGTGATTTTGAAGTTAAGGGTTAGTTGATATTTCATCTTCTATCATTCCTCCTTTAATGTGTATGATAGAATCACAAAGCTCTGTTAAGTCTTCATGAATGTGACTAGTAATAATGATGATTTTATTTTTATTTTTCTTTAGTTGTTTAATATATTCTTTGATAGACTTTTTGCTTTCTTCATCTATTCCATTAAAAGGTTCATCTAGTATGAGTAAGTCACTTTTTTCCATAATGGCTTGGGCAATTCCTAATTTTTGTTTCATTCCAAGAGAATATTTGCTAAACTTTTTATTTTTGTCTTCTGTTAATCCAACAATTTTTAAAGATTCTAAGATTTCTTTGTCGTCAATGCTTTTCTCAATGTTTGCTAATAATTTTAAATTTTCATAACCACTTAAAGATGGGAAAAAAGAAGGTTTATCAATAGAAGCTCTTATTCTTAATGGACATTTTTTGTTTGTATTCCATTTTTGATTATTATATAAAACGGTTCCACTGGTTGGAGCATACATTCCACAGATAATTTTAAGTAGTACACTTTTTCCAGAACCGTTTCTTCCTTCTAAACCATATACTTGGCCTTCTTCTAAAGTTAAATTGATGTTTTCTAATACTATTGAATTTTTAAATTTTTTACTTACATCACAAATTTCTAGTTTCATTTTTTCATTCCTCCTTTATTTGTTTTTCTCACAATCTAACAGCAATTTTTCTTTATTTCGATAGCAGAAATATACGATGACAGAAGTGAGTGTTGGTAAAATTAAGCGCATTAATATTGTGGGAACCAGTCCAAGTTCGAACCTAAAATGGAAAGGATTTATTAAAGAAAATAAGAACATATCAATTTTTTGACTTGGATCAATGATGTATACAAATTTGGTTAAACTTGTTTCTATAAATAATTCTGTACCTGCAAATAATAAAAAGGAAACTATTAAAGCTATGATTGGATTGTGATTTTTTCTAGCAGCAATTAAAAATATATTAGCATAGGTAATGGAAAAACAAATTATGTCAAATAGATAAACAGCAACATATAAAATTGGATTATTCAAAGTAATAACTCCAATTTCTTCTGCGATGTTTACATCAAAACTATTTGCTAATATAGCACATAAAGAAAATGCAATGAGTAATACCGTTGGAAATATCAAAATATTAGAGCATACATATTTCCATAATTTCTTTCTAAAATTTTTATAGGTATCACGAGTTAAAAAGTGTTTTAAATAATTGTTTTTAAATAGAGAACATATGTAAAATGCAATGGGAAGAACCACTATAAAGAATAAAAGTCCGTTGAAAATGTTTAAATGTTCATTATAAAATTCTGATTCATATAATATGTAAAAGTTTACTTTGTTGTATTCATCATTATAATTTACACATGTATTTGTGTATGCTTCTTTCTCTGCTTCGGTAGAAAAATCAACTATTGTATGTATCTTGCAGAATTGTTCACGATATTCTTTGCTATATTGTATCCTTTCTTGTTGTACACGATTGCTTTCTAGTACTCCAAAAATCATATAACCTAGTAAGAATATTCCTGTGAAAAACATGAGACCATACTTTCTTAAAAAGTTTTTCATTTCCTATCATTCCTTTTATTAAAGATAACATATTCAAAGTTTTATTTCAATTATTTTAAATCAATGTATACTAGAATTTAAGAGGTGTATATTGTATAATGAGTATGGAAGTGGTGAAGATATGAAAATTATATTTGGTTCTACAAATCCAAGAAAAGCAGAGGATTTACAAAATATTGTACATGAGCTTCATTTAGATATGCAAGTTTTGAGTATGGCGGATATTGGTTGGGATAGAGGAGAAATTGAAGAAAATGGGACTACTATTGAAGAAAATTCGTTGATTAAAGCTCAGGCAATTTTTGATTTTTGTAAAGAACATCAAATGAATTATCCAATTCTTACGGATGATGCAGGCCTTTTTTGCGATTCATTGAATGGAGAGCCTGGTGTTTATACAGCAAGATATGCTGATGAAGAAATTGCGAATGATCCAAGTCTTCCTAAGTATGAGTGTGTTCATAAATTGCTTCGAAATTTAAAAGATAAGGATAGAGGAGCTTGCTACCGAGCGGTTGTTACTTGTATGATGCCAGATGGAACTTATTTTCAAGAATTTGGTGAAAGTAGGGGACAGATTGCTACAGAAATTTTAGGAGAATTAAAGAAACCTTATTTCTATGCTGTATTTTTATTAGATGGTTATCAAAAGCCTTTTAATGAACTTAGTGAAGATGAGTTACAAGGAACTTATCGTTATGAGGCGATGAAAAAGATACTTACTAAAATTCATTAATTTATTCTTAAGACATATATATTAAATATGAAAAATAAATGTATATGTCTTTTTTTGTTTGTATTTTTGGCTCTTTTATTCATTATTCCTTTCGCTTCCGCGAATGCTCCTTTAAATGGAAAAACTATTTTGATTGATATTGGTCATGGTGGAGTTGATCCTGGAACAGTGGTGGGAACCATTTATGAAAAAGATATTAATTTGAAGATAGGACTTGCTTTAAGAGAAGAACTTAAGAGACTAGGGGCAAATGTTTTAATGACAAGAGAGGGAGACTATGATTTAAGTACTCCTAAATCTTCTTCTCGAAAACGTAGTGATTTTGACCATCGAATTACTTATATTAATCATAGTAAGGCTAATTATTATGTGTCTATCCATTTGAATTATTTAAGTGATCCTAGTTATTATGGACCTCAAGTTTTTTATTCTGATGTTTTGAAAGAAAATAAAGATATTGCACTCCAAGTTCAAGAGTATTTAAATTCAAAATTAAGTTCTCATCGAGAAATAAAAAAAATATCTAATTCTATTTATATGTATTCTAAATTAGATATTCCAGGGGTTCTAGTAGAGTGTGGTTTTCTTTCTAATGCTAATGAGAGAAAGAAACTCCTTAGTGATGACTATGTAAAACAGTTTGCGAAGTATTTGGCAGAAGCATTTCAATTGTTATAGTTATTTTTGATTTGTTCTTCCCACTAAATAATCAATGCTTGTTTCATAGTAGTCTGCAAGTTTACATAATTTTTCAATAGGAATAGAATTAATTCCTAATTCGTATTTGCTATATTGTTGCTGTTTTACTTCTAATAAATCAGCAATTTCTTTTTGACTTTTTCCTTTTCGTTCTCTCATCATTTTTAATCTTTCAATATTCATAGTTAGTCACCTATAATTCATTTTAAAATACAACTTAAGATTGTATTGATTTTTACAATTTAGGGTTGTATAATTACATTAAATACAATCATAGGTTGTGAAAGGAAGATTACAATGAAATTAGAAAAGTTTCAAGAAAAGGATAAGAAAAAAATAGGAATTTTCGTATTTACGGTTGCTTGTATATTACTTGTAAGTGGGGTGGTACTTTATCGAACATTTGCAATATTCGAAGTGAAAACAAATCAAAATGTCATTAATGGAAGTGTTCAAGACCCCGGAAATATCTATTTTGCGTTTTATAAAGATAATTCAATTCAAAAAAATATGCCAAGTATAGATGAGGGATATGTATTAGATGAAAATGCTAGTTTCTGTGGCGTGAATGGAAGTCATGATGATTCTATTACAGTTTCAGTCACAGAAGATTATACTATTTTAGTTCATGGAGTGACTACTTCTAGAACGAAGTGTACTTTATATTTTGTGAAAGGCAAGTTTATTCAAAGTAAAGGAATACCAATTGCTAAAGAAGGTGATGGACTTTATGAAGTTCTTCATAGTGCAGAAGAAACATTGAGTATGGATGATAGATGGCAGGAAACCGAGTATCGTTATGCTGGAGCAAATCCAAATAATTATGTATTGTTTAATAACGAACTATGGAGAATTATAGGACTAGTCAATGTAAAAACTTCAAGTAGTAGTATAGAAAAAAGACTAAAAATAATAAGAAATGAATCATTAGGTAACTTTAGTTGGGATTATAATGGAAGCTTATATTACAATAATTGGACAGAATCTAGTTTAATGCAAATGTTAAACGGAATATACTTTGATAATAGTAATGGAAATTGTTGGAAAGGGGATAATACAGGAAATCCTAAAAATGAGACTTGTAATTTTAATGGAACTGATGAAAATACAAGGGGATTAAAAGAGGTTCAAAATATGATAGATCAAGATATAATATGGAACATTGCAGGAAATGAAACCGAAAATAATGCCACGGTTTTTGATTTTTATATTGATGAAAGAGGAATAAAAACAGGAAATGAGTTATACCCAAGTGAATGGACTAAAGAAAATACTATAAAAGATGCTACATTTCATAGTATAGGATTAATATATCCATCAGATTATGGTTGGGCAACAAACGGAGGCTCTTTAGGAAGACGAGCATGTTTTGAAAAAGAACTTCATAATTGGGATGATGATTATTATCAAATTCAATGTGGACAAAACAACTGGTTAAAACCGATTTCTAGTAATCCATGGGCATGGACAATTACTTCTTATTCATTAAATCCTTATTATGCATATCTTTTAGATGCAAATGGATCTGTTCACCGAAGTCATTCTCAAGATACTCGAAATGTTTTTCCTAGTCTATATCTTAAAACAAATGTAAAAATTTTAAATGACGGACAAGATGGAAGTGAAGAAAAACCATATCATCTTATAACTATTTCTTAGTCTTTAAAATATTTCATTTTATTTTTTTGATTGCAAGAAAGCCCAGTTGTATAGGAATTATTTCCAATTAGACTCAATAGTTTTTCTTTTGAAATTTGGTTTTTAAAATATGTTTCTACTTCGTTTATGATATTTTCGGTTTTCTTTAAGGCATCATTGTATAAATCTTCAAATGATTTTGTACTTATATCATTTGTAACTGGATGGTACCATATGTTGTGACTTGTATTTGCTAGGTTAGGTTCAGTTTTCGTGACATGAAAAGATAAATATTGATACTTTCTTTTTTTGTGAGGAATTAATATGTCTTTTATAGTATAAAGTCCTTTTTTAATACCAGTTCTATCTGTGACACCTATTTTTAATAATAGATTGCCTGTATGCGTGCTTTGTTCATAGATTGTTCCGATATTTTCTTTTAAAAATGTTTTTTTAAAGACATCATCTATTGTATCTTTTAATTCTTTTGAAAATTTTACTTTGGGTAAGAGAGTATCGGCAAGCTTTTCTTTATATAAATCTTTATTTGTTTTCTTTTGATACATATAGGCATCAAGACCTACTTCTATTTTTTCGTGACGACCACGATACTTTTTGTTTACAAGTGGCAAACCTGCATGATAAATTACAAAGGGATGACAATGAGAATCCAACATATAATGGCATAAACTTCCATAGAAATAAGATAGTACTTCTTTGTTATTTTCTAAATGATGCTGAGTCATATAATCTAATATATTTTCAAAATATAAATTTACTTTTTCTGTTTGAGCGTCTTCCCCAAAATCTCTTATTTCTTTTCCTTTCCATGGTGTTAAAAATTTATAATAAAACAAATTATCAAAGCTTTGAGCAAAGATAAAATAATGAGGAATACTTATTTTTTCTTGTAATTCTAAATGATTTAAAACGTCTTTTGCAAATAAATAATGGGTTACAATTGATGGCATATGTGTCTTCCTTTCTTTTTAATTGTATCATATTTCACCATTTTTTCACAAAATGATTACAAACTTTACATGAAATATTTTTACAATATATACGTTCTTTGTGATATAATTGATTAGTGTAAGGACGTGGGATAATGGCTAAAACATTTAAGACGTTGGATGAACAAATTGAAATATTACAAAGAAAAGGTTTAGTCATTCAAAATGTAGAAGAAACAAAAGATATATTACTTCGTGAAAATTATTTCTTTGTCAGTGGGTATCGAATGCTTTTTATGGAAAGCATGACAAATAAAATGTTTTTACCAGGTACTACTTTTGAAGAACTTTATTCTATGTTTCAATTTGACAGACATATTCGTAATATTATTTTTAAAAACTTGCTCATTATTGAAAATAATATTAAGAGTATTACCGCATATAATTTATCGAAACATTATGGAATTCGTGAAGAGGAATACTTAAATCCTAAAAACTTTACGAATGAAAAATCGAGAAGAAAACAAGTGGATGATTTACTCAATAAAATGAAGCGACAAATTAGAATTAACGGAGGACAACATCAAGCAACAATGCATTATATTAATAAATATGGGTATATTCCTTTTTGGATTGTTGTTAAGATTTTGTCTTTTGGAATTGTAAGTGAGCTTTATCAGATTTTAAAGCCTGAAGACCAGAAAGCGATTGCATCTGATTTTGGAGTCACGGCGAGTCAACTCATTGTTTATCTTCCGTTGCTTGCTAATTTTCGAAATTTATGTGCACATGAGGATATTTTGTTTGAACATAAGACTCAGAGAGTTATTGAGGATACTAAGTTTCATGAACTTTTGGAAATTCCTAAGACAAACGATGAGTATATTTATGGGAAGAATGATTTATTCGCGATTGTAATTATATTAAGGCAAATGCTTAGAAAGGATGATTTTTTTATGTTGATGAGCGAGTTAGAATATGAAATTCAAGTGTTGTCGGATAAACTTCATACGATTCAAATTGATAAGGTTTTAGATCGTATGGGATTTCCTGCAAATTATGGAGAGTTGGTGAAATATTAAATGAAAACACAGAAAAATGATGGAATAATTTGGTTAGTCGGAGTATTAATGTTTTTCTTAGGGGCTTTTGGACTCTATGCACTCATGTATTTTTTCCCAGAACCTTTTGTGAAAACGATTACTGAACAAATTGAAACAAAAAATGTGACGGTTACAGATACAGGTATTGCTGATGCAGTTGAAAAAGTGTATGACGCAGTAGTCATTGTTAAAACTTATAAGAATAAAAAATTGTATGCAACAGGAACTGGCTTTGTTTATAAGAAAGAAGACGGAAAAGCTTATATTTTGACAAACAATCATGTGATTGAATCTGGGGATGCTATTCATGTGGAATTTACAGATGGACATTCAGTTGAGACAGAAGTAAAAGGAAAAGACTTGTATTCTGATACAGCTGTGCTAGCAGTCGATGAAAAAGAAATATTAGATGTTGCAGATATTGGATCTAGTGAAGACGCTAGAGTAGGAGATACAGTATTTACTGTGGGTTCTCCAATTAATTCAGATACTTATTCTGGAACGGTTACAAGAGGTATTTTATCTGGTAAGAATCGTTTAGTCAGTGTTTCTACTTCAAATACGAGTCGAAGTGATATGATGATGAGTGTTCTTCAAACAGATGCAGCGATTAACTCTGGAAATTCAGGTGGACCTTTAGTGAATGCGAACGGTGAGATTATAGGAATTACTTCTTTAAAACTTGCCGCGACTGGAGTAGAAGGAATGGGATTTGCAATTCCAATAGAAACAGCTTTGAATTATGCAACGAAGGAAGAAAAAGGAGATACGATTGCTAGACCTCAACTTGGAGTATCGTTAATGAATTTACAAGATGCAATTTATGCTTATTATCCAAGATTAAATGGATTAGACGCAACGAATGGGGTTTATGTTGATAGTGTGACTAAAGACAGTCCTGCTGAAGCTGGTGGAATAAAGGCTGGCGATGTGATTGTTAAAATAGATGATAAAGATGTGGATGATTTAGCTTACTTACGTTATTTGTTATTTAATCATACTGTTGGAGATAAAATTAAAGTTACGGTATATCGTGATGGAAAAAATATTGATTTAGATATTAATCTGACTCAAAAAATTGATTCTTAATAAAAAACTGTTACTCGAAAATGGGTAGCAGTTTTTTTTAAATTTTTTGAATTTATGTGAACGAATTGTGTGTTAATATAATTATTTTCTTGGCTTTCGACAACCATCGACAGGATTCGACAAAACTTGTCAAAAAAAACGGCCAAATTAGGCATTTTTGTCTATTTTTGGTCAAAATGAGTGCAAATTTTCAAAATTTGCTAAGCAGATTTTCAAAATCTGCAAGGTTTTACCTGTTTTTGGCGTTTGCAAAGCCTCCTTTTTTTTGATTTAATGGTGAGCGGAAAGGAGGAATCCTCAGATGAAAATTTTTTTAAATGCACGTTATGACAAAGTTTTTAAAGCAATCTTTGGTGATGAAGAAAATTTAGATTTAACCAAACGATTACTAGAACTGATCTTGCATAAAAAAGTGGAAAACATTAAAGTTCGTAATTCAGAACAGATCAAAAGGTATGTCTACGAACGTGGAAAAATCGTTGATTTAATTTTTGATGTGGATGGAAATGTCGTTCAAATGGAAATGAATAATGGCTATCCAACATGGTTACATTTCAGAAACTTCAATTTTTTTACAGTGATTATTAACAAAGATGCAAGAAAAGGAAGTAGCTATGAAAGCAAAAAAATTTATCTGCTCATTGATTTTACTTATGGACTCGGTTCAACAAAATCCTTGGAAACAGAATATAAGCTTCAATATTCTGACCATAAAGAGTATCTTAGTAATGTATCTATTTTGGAATTTTCTATGGACGAAATAGGTAGATTATGGTATACTGCAAGTGATGAAGATGCAAGAACACTATTTCGGTATTTATCCATATTTGATATGGATGAAGCTGAATTAAATGCACTTCCAAGAGGGGAAGATGAATTCATGGATAAGTTTAGAGACAAAGTCATAGAGTTAAATCAAGATGAAGAATTTGTGAGATTTGCAACCGATGAAGAAGACATGCAAATGATGCTTAATTCAGAACGTACTGTTGGACAAGAAGAAAAATGCATTGAAATTGCAAAATCTATGCTGGAAAAAGAATGCGATATCTCATTGATTTCTGAAGTCACAGGTTTATCAATTGAAGAAATTGAAAAGCTAAAAGAACATTAAAAAGGTAAGATTATATTAAGATACTAGCAATATTGGAGGAGAAAATAAAATGATTGAAACATGTGTTAATGATTTCTTTAATATGCTACATTTTTGCCATTTTCTTTCTGAAAATGAGGGAAGATATACTTATGAAGAAGCTTTTGAAAATGAGGACAATGATGAGGATGAGTCTTTATCTATTAAAGGGTCTGTGAAACTCACTGCGAAAGACCATATCCTAGAAGTTGCTCAGTTAAATGTTGAAGCAAAAGGGGATATTGAGTCGGTTATTGCTTTTGGTGAAAAGTTACAAAGAGAATCCAATGATTTAAAGGATTCAGGTATTAAAATAAACTTGGAACGTAAAAATGATAAGGTAGAACTTCAAGTTATTGTAGACCATAAGCAAATGAGTGAATATATTTCTAAAGAAGAAAATGAATATATAAAGTGTTATGAGATAGGTGAAAAATCTTCTGCACGTCAAATTGCAAAAAAATTACTTTCTATTTTTACGGCTCCTAAAGTTGCTGAGTTAACAGGATTATCTGTTGAAGAGGTAAAGGGTCTAAAAGAAAACTAAAGTTTTACGCTTTAGTTTTTTATCGTTCTTGTTCTAAATATTTTTGAATGGCTTGTACAAACCCTTCAGCATAACCGTCTGCATTATTTATTAAATTATTTACTTCTATTAAGTTATCTACATAGCCAAGTTCAAAGAGGTATGGCTCTGCAGTATTATTAGAATTGTAATGTTCATTGATGTGGTATTCGGAATAGCCATTGTTAATTGCATGAGTTGATACACCACCGACTTCTCTTATATAGTAGTAATAAATTAAATCTAATGATTTTGTTTCAGGGTAATCGTCATTGTCAATTTCTTCTTGAGTAAAGAATCTTTGATAAATACCATTTGCTACTTGATATTTTATTTTTGTAGATGGAGTTATGTTAGCATTAGAAGAAATTTCACTTACAAAAAGTTCTGCAAGGTCAAAGTTAATATCTCCTGCGACATAAACTTCTAAACCACTTAATGATGAATCTCCGCCTGGTACTCCAGAAGAATTACTATGAATCGCTAGACTAAATTTTGACTTTGTATCATTTGCCATTGTCGCACTTCCCATAGGTTCATAGATTTCGACACGGCTTTTGTTATCTGTTCTCGTTATTGCTACTTTATATCCTAAATCTTCTAGTTTCTGTTTTAAAGCAAGACTTACATTTAAATTAATTTCTCTTTCTTCTACTATATTTCCGCCATTGTAGCATCCAAATATATCGTCTGCATCATATAAATCATTACTTAGTAAACAGATTGTTTTTCCGGGATCTGTTCCATCATGTCCAGGGTCAATGGTAATATCATACACATTCTCTGGTAATGTTGTTTCTTTCACTTGGAATCGCCATGTAGGGCATTCTTCAAAAGTATTCCATTCCATGGTGATCTTGTTGTTCTTATGATTTTTCGTTAATGTATAATATTCCATGTTTTCATATTTAGAATGATTTTCGACAGAATAATATTTTAAATTTTTATTATTTTCGGTTGATTCTGTTTCAATGACTAAATATAAGTCGGCTACTGGGATGTTTTCTAAGTTAATTCCTTCGTTAATAAAGTTACTTGTTTTAAAGGTATAAGTGTTATTGTCTTCTTTTAATTCCCATGGAATTTCTATTTTAATGGAATCGTTAGCAAGAAGTAATTTTGGGTTTTGAACATTATCTGGTAATGTAAATTCTCCTTCGATATTCATATGTATTCCGTATATTGCATAATTTGTGATATGAGCATAAGTATCCATTTCTAATTTTTCTAAAAATGTTTTATTTGGGTCTTTTGTAATCAATTTATATCCTATAAATAATATCAAAACAATTATTAGTGTAAATAGTATAGGTAAACCTATCTTGGCAATTTTAGTAAACTTCTTTCTTTTTTTCATTTAAAACCTACTTTCTATGATACAATAATTATAGCAGAAATTTGTAAGAAATACAATTGGATGGCGAGGTGGCTGAATCTGAAAACAATTTATGATTATTTGAATTATTATAAAGATGAAAGTTTTTTTGATTATGCTTTTAATGAGGTGGATGGTTTAATCTTTTCGTTGTTATCTTATGTGAAGTTTGATGGAATCATTCCAAGTGGCGAGAAAGAGAATGTGCTTTTAAAAGATGCTTGTAAAAAATACTTGGCAAAGTTTAAAAAAGAAGATGGGAAACATGAAGATTGGTTGTTTCCTATTACTTATCCAATTGTGGAAAGCTTGTGTGATTCAAAAAGGTACGGATATGTGAAGGCTTATCACTTTGTGAAAGAAGTAAATCAGTCTTGTCAGTTTGGGGCAGTCACATTTCGACTTCCAAATGGAATTACTTTTATTTCTTATGAAGGAACGGATAGTTCTGTTGTAGGGTGGAAAGAGGATTTGGAAATGGTGTATCAGTTTCCTATCCCATCTCAGACTTTGGCTAAAGAATATTTTGATAAAACAATCCGATTGTTTGATAGAACAATTTATATAGGTGGACATTCTAAGGGTGGAAATTTAGCGATGTATGCTTACATGTATGGAAAAGAATATTGTAAGTCTCGGGTAAAACAAGTTTATAATTTTGATGGACCTGGATTTTTACAAAATGTGATTAAATCATCTGCTTACCAAGAGATGTTACCAAAGTTATTCATGCTTGTACCAGAAAATAGTGTAGTAGGAATGAGTTTAAACTATAAAACGTGTCATGCTGTTCCAAGTAAGAATGTAGGAATTTTACAACATGATGCTGGGTCTTGGGAGGTTTTTGGCGGAAAGTTTGCGAAAGGAACTCTTTCGAAAAAGAATGAGAAGTTGCATGAAAATTTAATTTCTTATGTGGATGCGATGAACGAAGAAGAGAAGAAAAGTTTTGTGGAAACTTGTTTTTCGGTATTTGAGAAGTCTCATATTACGAATGTCATGCAGTTAAAAGACTTTCATATATCTACTTTGCTTACGATTATGAAAGAAATTAAAAATATTCCTAGTTCTACAAAAAGAAATTTTGTGGCTATTGTAAGACTTCTTATCACTGGAATGAATTAATTCATTGAAAGAAAAAAGATACTTTGTTTCGAGTATCTTTTTCGATGTTATTCACTTCTTAATGCTTCCACTGGGTCTTTCTTCGCAGCAGCTCTTGCTGGAATAATACCACCAATTAAAGTTAAGATAATGCTTAGGATGATAAGTATTACTGCACGATGAATTTCTAAGGCAGCAGATAATGGAATATTTCCTGTAAAATGATGTAATACAGAATTTATGATTGGAATTAACATATAGGAAATTCCGATTCCAAGTAATCCTGATAATAAACCAATGATAAATGTCTCAGCATTAAAGATAGATGATACATTTCTTTTTGAAGCACCGATGGCCCTTAGTATTCCAATTTCTTTTGTTCTTTCATAAACGGAAATATATGTAATAACTCCAATCATAATGCTTGATACGACTAGTGAGATTGATACGAATGCAATTAACACATAACTTACGGCATTTACAATTGTTTTTACGGAACTCATAAGAATTCCTGTGGTATCACTGTAATTTATTTTTTTCTCTTCTTCGACTGTATCATTGTAGTTATCTAAGAAACTCATAAAGTTTTCTTTTCCATCAAAGCTTGTAAAGTAGAAAAAAATTCTCGTAGGTTCTTCTAAGTCTTGATAACCTAAAGATGTTAAGTTTGATTTAGCCGTAGATTCAGTAGAAGTCATCATCGCTGAAATGATTCTTGTTAATTCTTCTTCGGTATATTTTAATTTGAATGCAGATGCAATTTTGTCTTGGTCTACTTGGAAAGAATTGGCAATAGAATTGGTAAATGTTGAAGTAAGCTCGCCGACTTTAGTAAGAACAGTCTTTTTCATTAAAGCTTCGGTCATTGCACTACCCATTTTTGTTTCGGTTCCAATGATGACTGCACTAGAAAGATAAGATTTTAAGACAGCTTGTTTTATTTCTTCTACTACCATCACTTGTGGATTTTCTTGGTCTATTACATAATTTGGATTCATAAGTTTCATAGATTCGGTAAAACCTGCAACGTATGCTTGTAACAAGGCTTTTAATAATCCTTGGTATGTTGTTTTGAAAGTGTCTTTTGGAATTACATAAGTGGTTTCCATATTGTTGAGTTTTTCTTGGACCTCATTTGTTTCTAAATAATCATTTACTTTTTTGTCAATATCATTAAGTGTGAAGCTTTTATCAATGCTTGTAAATATTCCATTTGCAAAATCATTTAGGTTATTTGTAAAAAGCGTTGTGGCTGGAGTGGTATCTGTGGTAATCGTATTTGAAATTTCCGTCATATATCCTTCTGTTTGTTTCCGCATAGTATTTTCATCAATGTTAATATTGAAGGCACTTTGTAATTTGTTAGCATCGATGTCAATTAAATCACTGAAATCAAAATCAAAATTATTTTTCTTGTCTGTAAATTTGTTTCCAGAGAATACATCTCTATCAGTATTATCAATTTGTTTTTTCACAATATCGGTTTTACTTGCATAATCAATGATGTATTTGGTAAGCGCGGTTGTATAGTTCACACCAGGACTTAATGCCATCGAATTCATACTTCCTTCTTTTGGTGATAGAATACCAACAATTTTTAGTTTCATTGCTTTATCATAAGTACTTTTCAAGTAATCTTCATTGGCACTCATGTCTTCATAGATATTATATTTGGAATTGTATTTGTATAAATCTGTTGGCATGATGACTCTTAAATCGACATTCATTAAATCTTCATAAGTAAATGTTAAAGAATCATGTTGAATATTGTTTGGCTCGCCACTCATGACATTCGTGATCATCTCGGTTAATTCAGCATTGTCTCTAAGTCCTAAAGAATAGACAAGCAAATCAGAGATTTCATTTTTGTTCGATAATACGATAATGGCTTCATCATAATTTTTAGGATAACGTCCTGCTAAGACATCATATTGAGTTTCAATTTCCTCGGTGTTCTCTACCATTTCAGAAAAGATGGATGAATAAGAGGAGAATGAATTTAATAAGCTACTCTCACCAACAAGGCTTGTAAATAAAGTACTTGGATTTAATTTTACTAATTTTTCTGCTGCATCTATCGTATAAATATTTGGACTAATATTATAAGAATATTTGACATTGGTTAAATCGTCTTTGACTGAATCGTAGTTTGCTTCTAAATATTTTTTGAAACTTTTTAAATCATTCGTACTGACACTCGATACCATAGATGCGATGTTTTGTTTTTCGACAACGGTGTTTGAATCTGTCACTGCGTCATCTTCTTCTGTGGATAGCATGGTACTTATAAAGTCTCCACTTTCTTCCATGATACTAAGAGGATAAGATGTTAATGTTTCTTCTTGAATCGAATCTACATAGTTTTGAAATCCTGTTGATACAGACATGATGAGGGCGATTCCTATAATTCCAATGGAACCTGCTAAGGCAACTAAGATAGTTCTTGCTTTTTTAGTCATTAAGTTATTGAAAGAGAGGCTTAAAGCGGTTAAGAATTTCATTTTTGTTTTGTTTTTCTTCTTTTTACTTATTTCTGTTTCTTCTTTTGTATCAATGGAACCATCATAAGGGTTAGAATCTGAAATGATTTTCCCGTCTTTTAAGTTGATAATTCGAGTAGAATATTCTTTGGCTAAGTCTGGATTATGAGTGACCATGATGACTAGTTTGTCTTTGGAAATCTTTTTTAGAACTTTCATAATTTGTATACTTGTTTCACTATCTAGGGCTCCAGTTGGTTCATCTGCTAAGATAATCTCTGGATTATTCACTAAGGCTCTTGCAATTGCCACACGTTGCATTTGGCCACCTGATAACTGATTTGGTCGTTTATACATGTGACTTTCAAGGCCAACTTCTTTTAAAGCTTTTTTTGCTCTTTCGGTTGCTTCTTTTTTAGAAATACCAGACAATGTTAAAGCTAGTTTTACATTTGATAAAAC
>CANRDF010000023.1 GCA_947629255.1 uncultured Bacilli bacterium | reverse complement strand
ATTAATGCTGGATTTTCTCATCCTGTTGAAATGGTTACACCTGAAGGAATTACTGTAAAAAGTATTAGTAATACAGAGATTGAATTATCTGGTATTGATAAACAAAAAGTTAATGAATTTGCAGCTAAAGTAAGAGAAATCAGAAGTCCAGAACCTTATAAGGGAAAAGGAATTCGTTATAAAGGCGAATATGTTCGTCATAAAGAAGGAAAGAAAGCGGCTAAGTAGGTGAAAATATGATAAAGAAAGAATCAAGTAATGTAGCACGTCTAAGAAGACATGCTAGAGTAAGAAAAAGTATTAGTGGAACTAAAGAAATGCCAAGACTTAGTGTCTTCCGTTCCAATAAAGAAATTTATGTTCAAGCAATTGATGATGAAAACGGAGTGACTTTAGTAAGTTCTTCTTCTAAAAACTTAAAAGTTAATGGAGGAAATATTGAAGGCGCTAAAGCTGTTGGAAAAGATATTGCAGAAAAATGTAAAAGTAAAAAAATAACAAAAGTCGTATTTGATAGAGGTGGATATCTTTATCATGGACGTGTTGCGGCTTTAGCAGATGCAGCACGTGAGTCAGGCTTAGAGTTTTAGGAGGGTACGTTTATGGCAAGAACTCAAAATATGGAACCAAAGAAAAAATTATTAGAAGAAAAAGTAATTAACCTTGGACGTGTTACAAAAGTTACTAAGGGTGGAAGACATTTCCGTTTCTCTGCTACAGTAGTTGTTGGTAACCGTAAAGGACTTGTTGGTATGGGTACTGGAAAAGCAAATGAAGTGAATGATGCAATTGCTAAAGCTTCTAAAGCTGCAAATAAAAATGTCATTCGTGTTGCTATTCAAGATAATCGTACCATTCCTCATGAAGCAACTGGTAAAGTAGGACGTGCAGTTGTTCTTATTAAACCTGCTAAAGAAGGTACTGGTGTTATTGCTGGTGGTGCTGCTCGTGCAGTTCTAGAGCTTGCAGGTGTTAAAGATATCGTTTCTAAGAGTTTAGGAAGTAATACTCAAGTGAATGTTGCAAAAGCGACTCTAGAAGCTTTAAAATCTGTTCGTACTCCAGCTAAAGTTGCTGCTTTACGTGGAAAGAAAGTAGAGGAGTTGTAAGATGAGATTAGAAAGTTTACCTAAAACAAAAGAACTTAAAAATGTAAAACGTGTTGGACGTGGACCTGGAAGTGGGACTGGAAAGACTGCTGGACATGGTGAAAACGGACAAAAATCTAGAAGTGGAGCTACGATTAATGCATGGTTCCAAGGTGGACAATCTCCTTTATATAGAAGATTACCTAAAAGAGGATTTAATAATGCACGTTTTGCGACAAAATATGCTGTGATTAATTTAAGTGATTTAGATAAATATTTTAAAGATGGAGATGTTGTAACTCCTGAAGAATTAAAATCACGTGGAATTATTAAGAAAGAATTAAATGGAGTTAAAGTTTTAGCAAATGGAACACTTACCAAGAAATTGACTGTGAAAGCACATCGTTTCTCAAGTGTTGCTGTTACTAAAATTCTAGAATCTGGTGGAAAAACAGAGGTGATTTAGTATGAAGAGTGGGAGCATGAAAATATTCTCTCCAGAAGCAAAAGACCTTCGAAAAAGAATTCTATTTACTTTGATGGTCTTAGGCTTTTATGCACTTGGAACTTGTATCACCATTGTTTGGGCTACTCCATGGTTAAGTACCCTTTTTGGAAACTTAGAGTTTATGGGAATCTTTAACTTAATGAGTGGTGGTGGCTTTGATCAATTTTCCATATTTGGTTTAGGTGTTACCCCATACATTAGTGCATCCATTGTTACTCAATTACTTACCATGGATATTATTCCTTATTTTAAAGAGTTAAAAGAACAAGGATATGTGGGAAGACAAAAAATTAATCGTATTACAAGATATTTAGGAATTGGACTTGCATTTGTACAGTCTTATGTTCTTACTTATTTCTTACTTGGAGTTCATGATGTGGATGTTGTTTTAAAGATTACTCTTATTATGAGTGCTGGAACCGCTTTTCTATTATGGCTTGGTGATGAGATTACCAATAAAGGAATTGGAAATGGACAATCCCTTCTTATCATGGCAAGTATTGTACTTTCCTTACCAAATGTGTTTACAAGTGCTTACCAAATGCTTATTGGAGCAGGTACTTTTGCAACATGGGTTGGAATATTGTTCTTCATTCTTTATTTAATCGTGTATTTAGCAGTGGTTGTTGGTATAGTTTGGATGACTCTTGCAGAAAGAAAAATTCCAATTCAATATGCAAATAAAACAGTCAGTGCTTATCGTGAAAAACAATCTTATTTACCACTTCGTATTAATTATGCAGGTGTTATGCCAGTTATCTTTGCATCTATGCTTTTAACCATTCCATCTATTGTTGTGAATATTATTGGAAATGCAGATGCAATTGAATTTGTGAATAACTACATTATGTATACTTCATGGACTGGTTTTATTATCTATATTGCATTAATTGTATTCTTCAGTTATTTCTATACATTCATGGCTATGAATCCTGAAGAAATGAGTGAAGACTTAAATAAAAGTGGTGCTTATATTCCAGGAGTAAGACCTGGAAAAGAAACTGTTAAGTATATTAATAAAGTTGTTTCAAGACTTACTTTAGTGGGTTCTATCTTTATTGCTGTACTTGCAGGATTACCAATTCTTATTTCCAACTTCACTGGGCTTAGTAGAAGTGCAGCGATTGGTGGAACAGGAATTTTAATTGTTGTAGGTGTTGCCATTGAAACCTATAAACAAATTCAAAGTGGTTTGGTATCAAGAAGTTTTGCTAGAAGAGGTCGTAAGTGAAAAATGTGATTTTCCTTGCTCCTCCTGCTGCTGGCAAAGGAACATTTAGTGATTACTTAGTGAAAAACTTTGGATATGCTCATTATTCTACAGGAGATATCCTAAGAGAAAGAGCGAAAAATGATACTGAGTTAGCAGAGCTCCTTCGTTCTGGGGGACTTGTAAATGATGATGAAATGATGCGTTTAATTGAAGATGTTTTAAAAAATCATGATCAAAATGTACCATTTATTCTAGATGGTATCCCTAGAACGTTGCAACAAGCAAAAAAACTTGATATAATATTAAACAGCTTGGGGATTATTGACATAGTAGCAGTATATATAGATGTGGATAAGGACATTTTAGTAGACCGTGTTGTTGGTAGAAGAATTTGTCCACAATGTCATCGGAGTTATAATGTGAAACTAGAAGGATTTCAACCTTTGGAAGAAGGAATTTGTGATGATTGCAAAACTCCTTTAATTCAAAGAGAAGATGATAATCTAGAATCTTTCTTGAAAAGATACCAAGCGTTTATCGAAAGTACGTATCCGATTGTTTCTTATTATAAGGAAAAAGGTAGTTTGAAAGTAGTATCGAATAATGAACTCAGTCAGACGAGTGCTTTTGAGAATTTAAGGGGTGTTGTTAAGTGAACATTAAAAGTGAACGAGAAATTCTTTTAATGAAAGAAGCAGGACACATTAATTATTTAGCACATAAGGAAATGGAGAAGTATATAAAACCGGGAGTGACAACTTTAGAACTTGATAAAAGAATTCATGATTTTATTGTCAAACATGGTGCTGTTCCCTCTTGCCTTCATTATGAGGGATTTCCAGCAAGTGCTTGTATCTGTGTGAATGAAGAAGTCGTTCATGGGATACCAGGTAAAAGAGTGTTACATGATGGGGACATTGTGAAATTAGATTTTACAGTTCGGAAGAATGGATATGAATCTGATATGACACGAACTTACTTGGTAGGTAATGTTTCGAGTGAGATTCGACAAATGGTGAAAGATACGGAAGATGCTTTGTACGCAGGGCTTAGTGTAGTAAAACCAGGAAATCGAATTGGTGATATTAGTCATGCGATTGAGACTTATGCTCATACTCATGGGTTATCGGTTGTCGAAGAACTTGTGGGACATGGAATAGGAACTCAGATGCATGAAGACCCAGAAGTTCCAAATTATGGAGAAGCTGGAAAGGGTCCAAGATTAAAAAAAGGAATGACACTTGCGATTGAACCTATGCTTAATATGGGGAAAAAGGAAGTGTGTTTACTTGATAACGATTGGACCGTTGTGACAGAAGATGGAAGTCCGTCTTGTCACTTTGAACATACCATTGTTGTTACAGATGATGGATATGAAATATTAACAGGAGAATAAAAATTATGGCTAAAAAGAATGATCGAAAAAGTAATTTACAAAGTAAAGATGTTGTAAAAACTGGACAGACAAGAAATACAAAGTCTGATAAGATTGAAGTGGAAGGTAAAGTAGTTGATGTCACGAAAGGTGGAGACTATATTGTAGAACTTCCCAATGGACATACTGTAGAAGCCTACGTTTCTGGTAAAATGCGAGTAAGCATGATTCGTGTTCTACCAGGTGATACAGTCACCATTGAACTTTCTCCTTATGATTTAACACGTGGGCGAATTACATGGAATAAAAGATAATGGAGGTAAAATTATGAAAGTTAGAGCGTCAGTAAAACCAATTTGTCAAAAATGTAAGGTAATTAAAAGAAGAGGAAAAGTCATGGTTATTTGTGAAAATCCAAAACACAAACAAAAACAAGGAAAGTAGGAGGGTATTATGGCAAGAATTAAAAATATTGAATTACCAAACGAAAAACATGTATGTATTGGCTTAACTGCTATTTATGGTATTGGTAGAAGCCTTGCAAAAACAATTTGTCAAGAAGCTGGAGTAAATGAAACAACAAAAGTGAAAGATTTGACAGAAGATGATATTCAAAAATTACGTAAAGAAGTAGATAAACATGTTGTAGAAGGTGATCTTCGTCGTGAAGTTCAAATGAGTATCAAAGAAAAAATGGAAATTAACTCTTATCAAGGAATTCGTCATAAAAAAGGACTTCCAGTAAGAGGACAAAGAACAAATCGTAACGCGAGAACAAGAAAAGGTAAAGGTAAAGTCGTTGCGAATAAGAAAAAAGTAGGTAAATAGGAGGTTTTAAGTTATGGCATATAATAGAAGAAAAAGAAAAGTTAAAAAGAATATTCCAGAGGCAGTTGCTCATATTCATTCTACTTATAATAATACAATTGTTACCATTACAGATAAAGATGGAAATGTAATTAGTTGGGCTAGTGCTGGTACTATTGGTTATAAAGGTTCTAAAAAGAAAACACCTTTTGCAGCTGGAACTAGTGCTGAAGCAGCAGGACGTGTTGCAATGGACTCTGGTGTTAAAAAACTTGAAGTACATGTTAAAGGTTTAGGTGCTGGTAGAGAAAATGCGATTCGTCAATTACAAGCTGTTGGATTAGAAGTTACAAGTATTATTGATGAAACACCAATTCCTCATAATGGATGTCGTCCACCAAAAAGACCTAGAAATTAATAAGGATGAAAGGAATGTTTGAATATGATTAAATTTGAAAAACCAGAATACAAGATTACAGAATATCAAGAAAGTAATCACTATGGAAAATTTGAAATTGAACCATTAGCAAGAGGATTTGGACATACTCTTGGTACAGGACTTCGTCGTGTTATGTTAAGTAGTATGCCTGGATGTGCAATTAATACGGTTAAGATTGAAGGAGTTTTACATGAATTCCAAAAAATTGATGGAGTTTATGAAGATGTGACTTCTATCGTATTAAATTTAAAAAATGTTGTTCTTAAAAATCATACAGAAGAACCTCATGTGATGCATTTAGTTGCTAGTAAAGAAGGTCCTGTTACAGCTGGTATGATTGAACATGATGCTGATGTTGAGATTGTAAATCCTGACTTTGTTATTTGTAACTTAGTTGAAGGTGGAAAAATTTCAATGGATTTAACTTGCAACAATGGAAGTGGATATGTTGATTCAAAAGAAAATCAAAAGAAATTTGCAGCTGATAAACCTGGAGTGATTGCGATTGACTCTTTATACTCTCCAGTAGAAAGAGTGAATGTTGAGGTTGAAGGTGCTAGAGTTGGTCATGATGAAAACTATGATAAATTAATTGTAGAAGTTGAGACAAACGGAAGTATTTCACCTGAAGAATGTATGGCTCTTGCGGCTAAGATTTTAATAGAACACTATAACATTATTGCAGATATTAATGAAATTAGTGATGTAGCTGGAATTATGAGTGAGAAGAAAGTGGATACAATTACTAAGACACTTGAAACTCCTATTGAAGAAATTGAGTTCTCTGTTCGAGCATATAATTGCTTAAAAAGAGCTGGTATTCATACCGTTCAAGATTTAATCAACAAGAAAGAAGTAGAAGTTACAAAGATCCGTAACTTAGGAAAGAAATCTTTAAAAGAAGTACTTGATAAAGTAGAAGAAATGGGACTTAAGTTCCGTGAATAATATAAGGAGGTAAAATCATGTCTTACAGAAAATTAAGTAGAGAAACACATAAAAGAAGAAGTATTCTAGCAGGATTATCTAAAACCGTTATTTTAAATGGTAGTGTTGTTACAACAGAAGCTAGAGCGAAAGAAGTTCGTAAGTTTGTTGATAAATTAATTACTTATGGAAAGAAAGGAACTTTAGTAGCACGTAGAAAAGCACTTGCTTTTGTACATAATGATACTGAAGTTGTAGAAAAAATCTTTAATGAACTTGCACCTAAGTATCAAGACCGTAATGGTGGTTATACAAGAATCATTAAGATTACTGAACGCATTGGTGACGATGCTTTACAAGTTAGATTAGAATTAGTTTAAAAAAATCACTCTTGATGAGTGTTTTTTTGTGGAAAAATATAAGCTTAAATTTACATAATGTAGATTAAAATAAAAAATGATGGGATATCCTGGGCGAGATGAATGCTCACATATAAAATATGCTTAGTGGCAATTTTTTTGTTTATCCTATAATATCATTCATGCTTTTTAAAACTTCTTCTTTAGAATATCTTTGAGAACTATTACTCATTTCCAATTCTGCTTCTTTTAATTTTTCATAAACTGTTCCATCAAATGTATTGCTTCTAATTTCAAAAGGCAATCTTTGTTCCTTTAAAACCGCCTTTATAAACATATTAACGGCTGTAGATACATTCATACCTACACTACTACAAAATTGTTCAACTTCTTTTTTATCATTGGCGTCAACGTGAATATTTAGATTTAGTGATTCCATAATATCCCTCATTTCTGTTTTTATTATATAGTTTTTTAACACCTTTTTCAATAAGCTGTTTTAATGTATATATACAGTGTGTTACTCTTCTAAAAACATGTTAATTTTATATAAAGTTTTTCGACATAACGTCGGGTAAAAATCAATAAAATACCCGACGTTATGTAAAAATAAAAAATAGTTAAGTAGGTGTAAAAAGTAAAAAATCACTCTTTATGAGTGTTTTTTTTGAAGAAATCTTCAATTGGAATATTTAAAGCTTCAGCAATTCTACCTAAAACTGCTATGGTAACATGTTTATTTCTTGAGTCATTTTCTATATCACAAATATATTCTCTAGACATAGATGTCATATCTGCTAGGTCTTGTTGAGTATATTTTAAATTTTGACGGTAGGATTTGATATTTTTACGAATAATTTTATAGTAATATTCATCATCATGAGTATAAGATTTCATTAATACTTTTCTTTGTTTTTTCATAGTATCACCTAACTACTATTATTTTCTACTTAAATATTTAAAATTTATATAGGCCAATAGCCACATTTATGATATAATAAATGTGGAAAGTAGGAATAAGATATGACGTTAAAAAGTTTTAAAGAAAAAGATAAGAAAAGAACAAGTATTATAGTATTTACAATAGTATGCATATTGTTAGTTAGTGGGGTTATCCTATACAGAACATTTGCTATATTTGAAGTAAAAACAAATCAAAATGTGATTAAAGGAACAGTCCAAGACCCAGGCAATCTTTATTTTGCATTTTATCAAAAAGATGAGAATACTGGTGATTATGAAATACAAAAGGATATGCCTAATTTACAAGAAGGATATGTATTAGATGAAGATGCAAGTTACTGTGGAGTCACGGGAGAAGATGATTCCAATATAAAAGTTTATTTAACAGAAGATGGATATATTAAAGTAGGCGGAATTACAACTTCTAGAACAAAATGTAATTTATATTTTACAAAAGGAATATTCTTGATGGGTCATGGAGTACCAGTTGTAACAAGTGGTAATGGACTTTATGAAACTACTCATGGTGATGAAGTCACTAGTACTACAAATGATGCAGATTTTCGTAACACAGAGTACCGATATGCAGGAAATAATCCTAGTAATTATGTTCATTTTAATGACGAATTATGGCGTATTATTGGTTTAGTGAATGTTTTAACAAGTGAAGAAACAGTGGAACAACGAATTAAAATGATAAGAGATAATAGTATTGGGGAGTTATCATGGGATTTAAAAGAAAATTTGTCTGCCTCTAATAATTGGGCTCAGTCTACATTAATAGGGTTATTAAATGGCGCTTATTATAATCATACATCTGCTATTTATTTTAATTGTAGTGAGGCTGATAGAGATGATAGGTGTATTAATGGCGCTAATGTTACTTTAAATTTTGAAAATACAGGTATTAAAGATAGTTCAAAACATATGATAGAGGAAGTTACTTGGTCTTTAGGAGGATTAGCAACTAATCCTTTAATATCCGATTTTTATAATGGGGAAAGAGGAACATCAGTTTTTTATGATAATCCTGCAAAATGGAAAGGAAAAATTGCTCTTATATACCCAAGCGATTTTGGATATGCAACAAGTGGTGGCACAGAAATGTCAAGAGAAACATGTCTTAGCAGAGAGTTAATTAATTGGTCTGGTGAGTACGGAAAGAATTGTGGAGCAAATGATTGGTTAAAACCTTTGGGTAGACTTTCTTGGACATTATCATCATATACGGTGCTAGGAAATACAGGATTTTATATTGGAAATACAGGTTTTTCAAAAGACTGGTTTCTTACTAGTGCGTTTGAAATTTATCCCTCATTGTATTTAGCTTCAAATGTTAAAATTATATCTGGAACAGGTAGTAGAGATGATGCCTTTGAAATTGCTCAAGTTTTGAAATAAAAAATATTTTAAAACTTCTTTTTTTCGCTTTTATCCTATGTTATAATTTACTTAAAGCGAGGGATAAGTATATGAAAGATGAAGATTTATTTCATGAGATGATAGATAGAAATATAGAGATTGATGTTTCTACTCTTCCAAAATCTGTTCAAATGGAAATAGAAGATTTAGAAAAGTTTCATGCAGCAAGAGATTGGTTAAATTATGATTTAAAATTCGATGAATTAGAGATGAATGCAAAGTCTTATATTTTTTCTGGTGAAATTTCACCTGGATTATACAAAAAATTATTGGCAAAGTATGGAGGACTTTATGATTAAGATATTTGATTTTAATAAATGTGAAGTAACTAACAAAGGATATGGAGGTCATAGTGGAAGTAAAAAGGCGATTTTGTTTCAAGGTGAAAACTATCTTTTAAAATATCCAAAGTCTACTAAAAGTATGGATGTTGAGGGACTGAGTTATACAACAACTCCTTTGTCTGAGTATTTAGGTTCACATATTTATGAAATTTTAGGTATTGATACACATGAAACCATTTTGGGTTTTTGTGATGGAAAGATTGTCGTGGCTTGTAAAGATTTTTTAAATGCGACTGAGGAGATTATTGATTTTAACGCGATTAAAAATAGCTATGATAAAGATTTAGAACAATACTTAGAAGATAGAAATTCTTCTTTATTTAATCAACATGATAATTTGGAAGATATTCTTTATTTAATGAAACATAATGAATATTTTGAAAAAGTACCTAAGTTAAAAGAAAGATTTTGGGATATGTTTCTTGTTGATACTTTTATTAATAATAATGATAGAAATGAAGCTAACTGGGGACTTGTACTAGATAAAGAAAATGGGAATTTAAGACTTGCACCTGTCTATGATAATGGCGCGGCTTTTTATGGTAAATCTAATGATGATAAATTATCGCAAATAATAAAAGATGAAGTTAAATTAAAACAAGTGGCATATGATAGTTGTATTTCTATTTATAAGAGTGAAGATAAGATCATTAATCCATTAAAATATATGGAGACTATGCAAAATGAGGATTGCAATCAGGCAATTTTAAGAATAGTACCAAAGATTGATTTTACGAAAATAAAAGAATGTACTGATTCTATTCCAAACGAAGCTTTTGGATTGGATGTTATGAGTAACATTCAAAAAGAAGCTTACTATAAAATTTTAGAGTACCGTTATCAGAAAGTGTTAAAACCTATATATGAACGATTAAAAAGCAATTGACCAAAAAGAAAAACTTTAGTATAATAAGGCCAGATGTGAAGAACAAGAGGAGTAAGTTACTGATTTATAAAAGAGAGCAAATGAATGGTGAGAATTTGTATAAATCATAACTGAAGGTAGCTTGGGAGCATGGTTTCTGAACAATAAGTAAGAAATTTACGTATGACTGCGTTAAAGTATGAGAGCATATTAAATATTTAATATGAATTAAGGTGGTACCGTGGACATTAAGTTCATCCTTTATTGGATGGACTTTTTATATGGAAAGGATGAAGAAAAATGTTAGATAAAAAATACGATTCACTAGAAAAAGAAGCAAAATGGTTAAATTATTGGAAAGAAAATAAAATCTATGAATTTAAACCAGATAAGAGGGAGGTTTATTCTATTGATACGCCGCCTCCAACAGTGAATGGAAAAATTCATATTGGACATATTTTTTCTTATTCGCAAGCTGAGATGATTGCTAGATATAAAAGACTTAGAGGATATAATGTGTTTTATCCATTTGGATTTGATGATAATGGGCTTCCTAGTGAAAGATTAGTAGAAAAAGAACAAGGAAAGAAAGCTCATGAGATTGGAAGGACAGAATTTTCTAAATTATGTTATGAAACAACGGATAAGTATGAAGCAGAATTCCAAGACTTATTTTCGAGATTAGGGGTTAGTACAGACTGGAGTATGTATTATAAAACAGTTAGTCCTTCTACGATTAAAATTAGCCAAATGTCATTTTTGGATTTAATTGAAAAAGGACATTGTTATCATAAAGAAAGTCCAGCATTATGGTGTAACGAATGTTTGACTTCTATTGCTCAAGCAGAATTAGAAACCAAAACAATTAAAACGACTTTTAATTATGTTAATTTTGAAACTGTGGAAGATGGGGAAAAGTTTACGATTGCTACGACAAGACCAGAATTACTTCCAGCCATTGTCTGTGTGTTTGTAAATCCCAATGATGAAGTACATAATCACTTAATTGGAAAGACTGCACATATTCCAGTTATTAATGTTAATGTTCCTATTATGGCTGATGAAAAAGTTGCCATTGATAAAGGAACAGGAGTCGTTATGTGTTGTACTTTTGGAGACCAAACCGATATTGAATGGTGGAAAAAATACAATTTACCTTTAAAATATATCTTTACAGAAGATGGAAGAATTATCGACTCTGTACCAAATTATGGGGGAATGAAAATCAAAGAAGCTAGAAAAAAAATTATAGAAGATTTAGACTCTGGTGGATATATTGTTAAAATTGAAGAATTAGAGCATGAAGTTCAAACTCATGAAAGATGTGGTAGCGAAGTTGAATATTCTGTTATGAAACAATGGTTTATTGATATTATGAATCATAAAGAAGACTTTTTAAAAATTGGTCAAGAAATCAATTGGTATCCAGATTATATGCATGCAAGATATGAAGAATGGGTCAATAATATTGCATGGGATTGGTGTATCTCAAGACAAAGATATTTTGGAGTACCATTTCCAGTATGGTATTGTAAAGATTGTGGAGAACCTGTTTTTGCATCAAAAGAACAATTACCGGTCAATCCTTTAGTAGATCATCCTAAGACTACACAATGTCCTAAATGTGGATGCAGTGAGTTCATTCCAGAAAAAGATGTTATGGATACTTGGGCAACTTCTTCTGTTACACCTCTTATTAATATGAGATATGGGGAAAAAGAAAATTATGAATCCATATTAAAACCGATGAGTTTAAGAAGTAATGCTTCAGAAATTATTAGAACTTGGGATTTTTATACGATTGTAAAAAGTTACTATCACTTTGGAATGAAACCTTGGAATAATGTCATGATTTCTGGATTTGTCATGGCAAATAAAGGGGAGAAAATAAGTAAAAGTAAAGGGAATTCTAAAGTAGAACCATTAGACCTTATTAATGAATATTCAGCAGATGTTGTTAGATACTGGGCAGCATCAGGCAGACTTGGAACAGATATTACATTTAGTGAAGAAACTTTACAACGTGGTAAAAAATTAATCAATAAAATATGGAATGTATCGAAACTCATTCAAATGCATCTTGAAGATTATCAAGATAAAGATTTTGATAATTTTGAATATGTAGATAAATGGATCTTAGGTAGTTTTCAAAATATGGAAAAAGAATATTTAAAATATTTAGATCACTATGAAATAGGACTTGCTTTAAATGTATTAGAAAAATTCTTTTGGAATTTCTGTGATAATTATATAGAAATCGTAAAACATAGATTATATCGACCAGAAGAATTTGGGGTAGAACCTAGATACAGTGGACAAAAAACAGTCTATACCATTTTATATAAATTATTGCAAGACTTTAGTATCTTTTTCCCATATGTAACGGAAGAAATTTATCAAGATATTTATCATGAAAATAAATCGATTCATCTTACGGAAATCAAACCACTCACTTATTCTTTTGATGATGAAGTGATGTATGGAGATTCTATGTGTGAAATCATCAGTGAAGTTCGTGGAGAAAAATCAAATCACAACTTATCTTTAAAAACAGTTGTAAAGGAACTTGAAATTCATTGCTCTCCTGGAATAAAAGATGCGATTGAAAAATCTCAAAAAGATTTTAAAGCAACACTTTTTGTTGATAAACTTGTCCTTGATAATGCTGAGAAAGATTATGAAATAAAAGAGTTAGAATTGGAAATAGAAGAATAAAAGGGGCTGTCGAGAAATTAAATAACTAGTTTTTCACGACAACCTCTTTTCTTTTGCTTTACAATAGGGTTTCTTTTGATTTTAAAAACAGCAAAATTTTCTAATAATCTCACAATTTTATCTTTTTTTCTGGTTTACTCACTACACTGCTTTGAGGAAACTAGAAAAATGGATGGTTTTATTGTAAAATGATTCATGTGATACAACTCCTTAAGCAAGATTATTGTGTCACAAAATTTGCCTTGAAGTCCTGTAACTTCGAGGTTTTTTTCTTATCTATAAAAAAAGAAACTGTCAAGAAATTAATTATCTAATTTCTCGACAGCCCCTTTTTTTGACGATTATTTTTTAAAAAAATCTTCAATAGGAATGTTTAATGCTTCCGCAATTCTACCTAAAACTGCTATGGTAACATGTTTATTTCTTGAGTCATTTTCAATGTCACAAATATATTCTCTAGACATAGATGTCATATCTGCTAAGTCTTGTTGGGTATATTTTAAATTTTGACGGTAGGACTTGATATTTTTACGAATAATTTTATAGTAATATTCATCATCATGAGTATAAGATTTCGTTAATACTTTTCTTTGTTTTTTCATAGTATCACCTAACTACTATTATTTTCTACTTAAATATTTAAAATTTATATAGGCCAATAGCCACATTTATGATATAATAAATGTGAAAAGTAGGGATAAGATATGAAGTTAAAAAGATTCAAAGAAAAAGATAATAAAAGAATAGGAATAATTGTATTTACGATAGTTTGTATTTTACTTGTGAGTGGAGTTATTCTATATAGAACGTTTGCTGTATTTGAAGTAAAAACAAATCAAAATGTTATTAATGGAAATGTGCAAGATCCCGGGAATCTTTATTTTGCATTTTACCAACAAAATGAAAACACAGGTGATTATGAAATACAAAAGGATATGCCAAGTAAAAATAGCGGTTATGTATTAGACGAAGAAGCAAGTTATTGTGGATTAAATGGGAGTAAAAATGAGGATATCAAAGTTTCACTCAACGAAGATTGGAAAATTATCGTTAGTGGTGTTACCACATCTAGAACAAAATGTAATTTGTATTTTACCAAAGGAATATTCTTGATGGGTCATGGAGTTCCCGTAGTAACAAATGGTAATGGACTTTATGAAACTACTCATGGTGATGAAGTCACTAGTACTACAAATGATTCAGATTTTCGTAACACAGAGTACCGATATGCAGAAAATGATCCTAAAAATTATGTTCATTTTAATGGTGAATTATGGCGTATTATTGGGTTAGTGAATGTTTTAACAAGTGAAGAAACAGTAGAGCAACGAATTAAAGTGATAAAAAATAATAGTATTGGGGAGTTATCATGGGATTTAAAAGAAAATTTGTCTGCCTCTAATAATTGGACTCAGTCCACATTAATGGAGTTATTAAATGGCGCTTATTATAATCATACATCTGCTATTTATTTTAATTGTAGTGAGGCTGATAGAGATGATAGGTGTATTAATGGCGCTAATGTTACTTTAAATTTTGAAAATACAGGTATTAAAGATAGTTCAAAACATATGATAGAGGAAGTTACTTGGTCTTTAGGAGGATTAGCAACTAATCCTTTAATATCCGATTTTTATAATGGGGAAAGAGGAACATCAGTTTTTTATGATAATCCTGCAAAATGGAAAGGAAAAATTGCTCTTATATACCCAAGCGATTTTGGATATGCAACAAGTGGTGGCACAGAAATGTCAAGAGAAACATGTCTTAGCAGAGAGTTAATTAATTGGTCTGGTGAGTACGGAAAGAATTGTGGAGCAAATGATTGGTTAAAACCTTTGGGTAGACTTTCTTGGACATTATCATCATATACGGTGCTAGGAAATACAGGATTTTATATTGGAAATACAGGTTTTTCAAAAGACTGGTTTCTTACTAGTGCGTTTGAAATTTATCCCTCATTGTATTTAGCTTCAAATGTTAAAATTATATCTGGAACAGGTAGTAGAGATGATGCCTTTGAAATAGCTCAAGTTTTGAAATAGTAAAAACATTTTAAAACATTTTTAAAGTACGAAACTGGGGAGATTGTTTTCATTGTAATAAAATTTGATGAATAATAAATGTACAAGAATTAAGCAAGATGTGTTGTTTATTTTTTCTTTTTTGTTTATAATAATACATATATGGGAGGAATCAAAAATGAGTTACAAACCGCCATTTATTATCACAAATAAGATGCTAGAGTACATATCAAGTATCATGGAGAAAATAGGTAGAATAGACAATTATACTAATTTAAATAAAATGCCTCTTCTTAGAAGAAATAAGATAAAATCAATTCATTCTTCTTTAGCAATTGAAGCAAATTCTTTATCTTTGAGTGCAGTGAAAGATGTCATAAACGGAAAAGTAGTTTTTGGGCAAAAAGAAGAAATCCAAGAAGTGAAAAATGCATATAAAGCATACGAAATGATTAACGATTGGAATCCTTATTCTTTAAAAGATTTAAAAAAGGCTCACGGAGTAATGACACATTTCATTTTAGAAGAAAGTGGAAAATTTCGAAAAGGAAGAGAAGGAGTCTTTGATGATCAAGGAATTTGTATACATGTATGTCCTCCTCCAGATCAGCTAGATAAATTAATGAACAATTTATTTGAATGGATGAAAAAAAATAAGGATCAAATTCATCCTTTAATATTATCTTCCGTTTTTCATTACGAATTTGTTTTTATTCATCCTTTTTCTGATGGAAATGGTCGAACAGCTAGATTATGGCAAAATGTTATATTGTCTCATTGGAAAAAAATATTTGAATATATTCCAGTGGAATCCCAAATTCTTAAATATCAAAATGAATATTATGATGTTATCGCCGAGTGTAATAAAAATGGTGAATCTACATTATTTATTGAATTTATGTTAAATATGTTTGATGATGTATTAGATGACTTTATAAAAAATACAACTTTGGCTTTAACTAATGATGCAATCAACATCACTAAACTTTTAGAGGTTATGGAAGTCAATATTCCGATGACAGCTTATGAGATTATGGATAAGTTAAAAATTAAATCAAAAGAAACTTTAAGAAAAACTTATTTAAATCCTGCGATGAAAGAAGGGCTCATACGCCAAACAAACCCTGAAAAACGAACAAGCAAGAAACAGATGTATTATAAAATAGGTATAGAATAAATATAAACTCCACGTTTTGTTTGGAGTTTTTTCCTTTTTCTTAGGTTATAATATAATTTGAAAAGAGGTATATTATGAATCAAGTGAAGATTGGAAAATTTATATTAAAGCTGAGAACAGAAAAAGGACTTACTCAAGCAGAATTGGCTGATAAACTTGGTGTGACGGACCGGGCAGTGAGTAATTGGGAAAATGGAAGAAGAATGCCAGATATTTCTTTTTTACCAAGTTTATGTGATATTTTAGATATTTCCATGAGTGAGTTACTTAAAGGGGAGAGACTTCCTTCTGAAGATAAAGAATCAGGTTATAAAGAAATTCTTTTAAATACATTAGATAATAATAAGAAAAATAAAAGAAAGATTATTGGATTGTTTACTATTTTGATGATATGTATTTTTTCATTTTTAACTCTATTTATTATTCAATATAAGAGTCAATTTCCTAAAATAGATATTTATAGTTTGATGATTCAAGATGCAGAAGCTTCTTTAAATAAAGTGCTTGATTATCAAGATTCTCAAGTTTATTTTTATGGGGTTGATGGTGTTAGTGTTTGCAATTCGAAAGAGGAATGTTTTGGACTTAAAAATGCTTTAATGAATAGTCAAATCGAGATGGAACAAATGAAAAAATATTTAGATTCTCAATATTCTTTAGGAAATTTATCTAGATATATTCTTTGGGATGGCGGGACTACAATGTATCAAAATGAACGATATGCTGCTATTTTTTGTCATACTGTAGATGGAAATAACGATATTTATTTTGGAATTCCAAGTATGGAAAAAGATTTAGATGGTGGTTACTGTGGACATGAGAAATCAAGAATTAAAAGATTTGTAAGAACTTTCCATATTATAAGTATGGAAGAAAGTAATGAAGAACCAGAATTTATGAATGTGACTTTAAGAGATTATAAAAATAAAGTAGAAACAATTTCTTTAAATAAATCAAATCTTCTTGTGGTTGGAAAAGATTATGAAATGACATTTTCTACTTTTCAAACTTTTGAAGATACAACGTTAAATATTTTTCAAAATTCAACTTTGTTAGAAACAAAAGAAACAGAAGAACAAATTAATGAACCTATTGTTGTGAATTTAGAAGGGCAAACAGAAGTAGACAATATATCTATGCAAGTCGTAGATGGAACATTAAGTCCAACTGGTATGAAACTTTTGATTACTGATTATAATGAAGATAAGTATGTTTATGGACAAGACTATTATATAGAGAAAAAAGTAAAAGGGGAATGGATTCCTTTGGAAGAAAAAAATCCACATTTAATAAATGATATAGCTTATGGGGTAGATAAGAATTATAAACTTGTTTTGGATGTGAATTGGGAATATGTTTATGGAAAGTTAGCTAGTGGAACTTATCGAATTGTAAAAACAATCTTTTTAGATAAAGATAGACCTATTGATGAAAATTATCTTTTTAAAACAATTTCTATGGAATTTCAAATCGAATAAAAGACATTTAAAAAAAATGAAATTTATGATATATTTGTTATAGAAAAGAGGATGAAAATTGAAAAAGAAAATTAAAACAACGGAGGCTATTTTTCCAATGCCTGTACTTCTTATAGCAACTTATAATGAAGATGGAAGTGTGAATGTGATGAATGCAGCTTGGGGTATGATGATAAATCGGGATGTAATTGCTTTAAATTTAACGGAAACACATAAGACTGTCGAAAATATTAAAGCAAGAAAAGCATTTACCGTAAGTATTGCAGATGCTAGTCATGTAAAAGAAGCAGATTACTTTGGAATGGTGTCTGGAAATCATGAACCTCAAAAGTTTGCAAAAAGTGGACTTACCGCAGTACATTCTGAAATTGTCGATGCTCCTGTGATAGAAGAACTTCCGATCTGTATGGAATGTGAGTTTATTGAGTATCAAGGAGATACTTATGGATGTGGTGTTGTTGGTAAGATTGTGGAAGTTTTAGCGAGCGAAGAAGTTATGAGTGGAGATAATGTTGATATTTCTTTATTGAATGCTATTGCTTTTGATCCATATACTCATGGATACTATAAGGTGAGTGAAAGAGTAGGAAATGCTTTCCACGATGGATTGGGGCTAAAATAATATGTGTACAGCAATTACTTATAAAACGAAAAATCATTATTTTGGCAGAAATTTAGATTTGGAATATAGTTATCATGAAACGGTTACGATTACACCTCGAAATTACAAATTTGTTTTTCGTAATGGAAAAGAGATCGATAAACATTATGCGATGATTGGTATGGCTTATGTTCAAGATGATTATCCACTTTATTATGATGCAGTGAATGAAAAAGGGCTTGGAATGGCTGGACTTAATTTTCCAACGAATGCTTATTATCATGAACTTGTGGAAGATAAAGATAACGTAGCTCCTTTTGAATTTATTCCTTGGGTTTTAACTCAATGCGAAACGGTTTTAGATGCTAAAAAGTTACTTAGTCACATGAATCTTGCTAATATTAATTTTAGTGAGGAACTTCCGGCATCGCCTCTTCATTGGATTATTGCTGATAAAGAGAGTTCGATTACTGTAGAAAGTGTCAAAGAAGGTTTAAAAATTTATGATAATCCAGTGGGTGTTATGACAAATAATCCGACATTTGATTATCAAATGTTTGGACTTAATAATTATATGGCTTTATCGATTCATGAACCTAAAAAAGAATTTTCCGATAAAATTCCTTTTCAAGTTTATAGTAGAGGAATGGGAGGTTTAGGACTTCCTGGAGATTTATCTAGTATGTCTAGATTTGTGAAAGCGACATTTACTAAATTAAATTCGATTTCTGGTGATAGTGAATCGGAAAGTATTAGTCAATTTTTCCATATTTTAGGTTCTGTGGAACAACAAAGAGGATGTGTGGATATGGGAAATGGTAAGTATGAAATTACCATCTATAGTTCTTGTTGTAATACCGATTTAGGAATTTATTATTATACGACTTATGAAAATAGCCAGATTACTGGTGTTGATATGAATAAAGAAAATTTAGAAAGTGATGCATTAGTGAGTTATCCTTTAATTGAAGGACAACAAATCAGGATGCAAAATTAGGAGGGATTAAATTATGTTATTAAAGAATAAAGTTGCCTTAGTGACTGGTGGGGGTCAAGGTATTGGAGAAGCAATATGTAAGTGTTATGCAAGAGAAGGAGCCAAAGTCGTCGTGGTAGATTACAATGCAGAAACGGCTAAAAAAGTAGCAGATGAAATTAATCAAAATGGAGGAGAGGCAGTCTCTTTTGTGGCTGATGTTACGAGATCAGAAGATATTCAAGCAATGGTGAAATTTACGATTGAGAAATATGGGCATTTAGACTGCGCATGTAACAATGCGGGTAAGTCAAGTGCTACCATTCCTTTGGTGGATACGCCTATTGAAAACTTTAATGAAGTGATTGATTTAGATGTACGTGGAGTCTTCTTATGTTGTCAAGAAGAAATTAAGGCAATGCATGAAAATGGAAGTGGAACGATTGTAAATATTTCTTCCACTTCAGGACTTTTAGGAAATCCTGGAATTGTTCCTTATAATACAAGTAAACATGCTGTTTTAGGTCTTACGAAGTCTGTTGCGTTAGAAGAATGTAAAAACAATATCCGAATTAATGCAGTATGTCCTGGTGTGACTGAAACACCACTTATTCAAAATGTTCGTGATAACGACCCAGATACTTATCAACTTTTTTGTACTCAAATTCCACTTGGTAGACTTGCAACTCCAGAAGAGATCGGTAATGTTGTGGTATTCTTATCAAGTGATTTATCTTCGTATATGGTGGGATCTACTGTTGTAGTTGATGGTGGAGTTACCATTCAATAAGAGAAAGGAATCTATTTATGAAAGAGTTAGAATTATCTGTGCAAGGAATGTCTTGTGAAGGTTGCGAAAGGCGAATTAAAAATGTTCTATCTGAACTTCCAAATGTTAAAAGTGTGAAAGCAAATCATAAAAGTGGAAAAGTTGATATTGTTTTTCAGATAGAAGTGACAGAGGATATAGAAAAGACTGTTACAGAAAAAATAGAAAATTTAGGTTATCAAGTTTTAAAGTAGAGAGTTAAATCTTTACTTTTTTTAACTTTTATAATATAAAATTTATGGTTGTGGTGTCATATGATTGAAGTGCGACATCGTTCGACAAATTTCGACATACCCCCTGTTGTAGAATAGCAAACTCGAG
>CANRDF010000022.1 GCA_947629255.1 uncultured Bacilli bacterium | reverse complement strand
GGCTCCATAGCTCAGTCGGTAGAGCAGAGGACTGAAAATCCTTGTGTCACTGGTTCAATTCCCGTTGGAGCCACCATATGTTAATAATCCCCCGTAAATACGGGGTTTTTAATTGTTTACGTACAAATTACGTACAAATTTTTAAGATTTTATATTGTTTTTTTGAAATAAGTTGTTTAATTTATCAATTGTTTCTTCTCTTTTTTTAGGAAATAAGTGTATATATGTACTTTCTACGACACTTACTGTATCACCAAGTCTATCTGCAACTTGCCGACTTGTACATCCTAAATCAATAAGCAAACTAGCATGAGAATGTCGAAAACCATGAGGTGTAATTTTTTTGACTCCTGATTGTTGAATCCAATAATTTAAATGTCTAGCAAATGTAGTAGGAGAAGTATAAATTGCATTTCCAAAAACAAACATGTCTTCATTAAAATTATATATAGATTTCTCATTCTGATAATGTTTTTTTAACTTTTTGACTAAGTCATCGTCTAAATCTATAACTCTAAATGAATTGGTTGTTTTTGGGTCTAAAATTGCATAAATTTCAGTTTCAATTTTATTGGTAAATGTTTTATTAATTTTTAATTTTTTGTTTTCTAAATCAATATCTTTCCACGTTAATGCAATCATTTCTCCAAGTCTTAATCCTGTGTAATATAAAAAATTGTAAGTAAGTTCATCAAATGGATCTTGGACTTTTTTAATAAAAGTGTTAAATTCGTCTAATGTCCAATAATTAATTTCGGCATCATTCATTTTAACATTATTCTTGCTAAAATGTTGTTTTTGTAGCTTGCTAGCAACTTTTCTATCAAAATCATAATTATCTATGGCAAAGTTTAATATTTCTTTTAAATCTCCTATGATACGATTTTTGTATTCACTAGAAAAATTTTTATCAAGTAATTGATTTTTCCAATCATTGAGAGCACTAATTTTAATATCATGTAATCTGTATTTTTTAAAATATTCTAATATGTGTGTATCTCTTCGTTTTTTTCCACTATATTGGGTGGTAATTTTTAAAGTTTGCTTTTTGTATTCCCACCATTCGCGATAAACTTTTTCAAATGTTACGTTATGATCTGTTTCGTCACTTTTAATAATATGTGTTAAAAATTCACTTTCAGCAATTTTAGTTTCCTCTTTAGTTAAAAACAATTTTGATTTCTTTTGCTTTCTGTTTCCATACATGTCTGTGTATTGGCACTTAAAGTACCATTTACGACCGTCTTTTGTCCATTTATTTTTATCTTTTTCTTGATATACTGGCATTTGAATCACTCCTTTATTTTTCCTTGTAAATCCAGTTTATTTTTGGTAAAATAAAGGTACACAAAAAAGAATTTGTCTGTAGTGAGATTAAGTTTGATTTTGTGTACACTTTATAGTGTTCCTTACTTGTTCCAGCAAGTAGGGATTTTTTTATTATTTTAATATTTCTTTTATGTATCTATCTGCTTCATCTTCATAGTCTTGAATGAAGAAAGCAAATAAATCTTTATTGTATTGTACCAAATGATCTAGTTCAATATGTGCTAACTCATGAATTATAATTCTACGTCGTTTATATTGCGATAAATTCTTGTTAACTATAATATTATAAATACCTTTATAATTAAAGACAAAACCATAGATTCCTTTAGGTAAAACTACATATGATAAATTAGCATTATACCAACTTAATATTTCTTTTTGCGTACAATAACCATTCAATAAATCTTTTAACATACTTAATACACATCCTTTTTATTCTATATTAAGTACGATACTGCATGTACTTATATTTTGATATATTTAAACCTAATTATCTTCTCCAAGTTCCTTATCAATTTGTCGTTTCCTTTCTTCAATAATTGCTTTTATTATATTTTTATCACTTTCCGAAAGAACATCTTTATATTTATCAAATAATATATCTGTTTCATCAAAACTTTGATAATCTTGTGATAAATCTTTATTTAATAAATCAGGAATAGAAACATTGAAAACTTCTGCTATATTAGCAACATTTCCAATTGTAGGCTCACGATTACCATCTTCCCATCTTCCAATGGTTGTTTGGTCTACATTTATTTTGTTAGCCAATTCAGATTGTGTCAAACGTTTTTCTTTTCTTAAAAATTGTAGATTTTTTGAAAAGAAGGTTGTTTGTTCTTTCATTTGTTTTTCTCCTTTCTTAATTAATAATAACACAAAAAATGACAAATTGCAATTTTTTTATGACAAATTGCATTTTTGTGTTGACAAATGACAATAGTCATAATATAATGAGTGCAGTTAGGAGGTAGAAGATGGATTTAAAACGAATTGGAGACACGATGAAATTATTAAGAAACAGTAAAAATTGGTCTTTAGAGAAAGAGAGCCAAATGCTTAATATTCATCGTAATACTTTAGCAATTTATGAAGAAAATCCAGAAAATATGAGTATTGGTTTATTTAACGAATTTTTAAGTATTCATAATATTTCTAGGGATTATTTTTTTAAAATTGCATATGACAATAGTCTTATAAATATTCAATCAATTACATCACCAAATGATAGTTAACAAATTAAAAAATCACTACAGACAAAGGAGAAGATATGAAAAAAATAAGTAAACCATTATCTGCGACTGAAATTTTAGATCGTATCAGTAAACAATGGGCAACTAAAAAAGATGTAATGGATATTGGTTATATTGGTGATACAACTGCTGGTAAAGTAATGAAAGAAATCACCAATAATGTATTTAAAGAAAAAAATAAAAAACTTCCTAAAGGACTTATTCCGATGGAATTACTTATTGATTATTTTGGAATTAATATTAACTATTTAAAAAAAGTTGCAAAGGAGCAAATAAAATGAAATTAAAAGATAATGTAAAATTTACATTTGTAATTATTAGCATAATGATTATTTGTTTTATAGGTATAGAAGGCATGAGACTTCGTAGTAATCAAATCAATAGTCAACAAAAAACGACTGACATGTCTCGCACACATATCAGTCAAAAAACTCTCGTAAAATAATTATTTTACTACACTAGTATATCATAAAAAGGTAGAAAATGGAACTAAAATTATTCCCACATCAAACTGAGGCTGTAAATTATTTAAAACAATTTAAGAATTGCTTAATTGGAGATGATATGGGTCTAGGAAAAACTTTTACGGGAGCGGAAATGCTAAATTACTATCATAATTCAATCAATTTGGTTGTATGTCAAAAATCTAAAATTATAGATTGGGTGTATCATTTTCAAAATTATTATAATGATTATGAGGTATATAAGTTAACTGATAAAAACGAATTAACTATATTTTTAGGAAATAATTTAGTGCAATCAAATGAATGTATAACTGTTGGAATTATCAATTACGATTTATTAATTAGAAGATCTGAACTTTTAAATCTTACTAATTTTACATTATTATTGGATGAAAGTAGTGAAATCAAAAATGAACATTCACAACGAGGAAAATTCATTTTAAAAATGAAACCTAAAAATGTGATTCTACTCACTGGAACTCCAATAAATGGTAAATTTGAAGAACTATGGAGTCAACTAAGATTATTAGGTTGGACAATTAGTAGAGAACTTTTTGATAGACAATATACGGAATATAAATATGATAATTCTTATGGATTTCCAAAAAAAATTTTTGTTGGGTATAAAAACAAAGAACATTTACTGAAAAAATTACATTCTTACGGTGGTGTATTTCGCAAAACGGAAGAGATATTTGATTTACCAAACCAAATAGAAAAAATAGTAACAATTCCAATATCAAAAGAATATAAACTGTATAGTAAAAAACGTGTACTCAATATTGATGGTAAAGACTTTATTGGTGATGATTCAATTAACGATAGATTAAATACAAGATATTTAGCAGGAGCTTATTCCAATGATAAGTTAACAGCATATCAAGATTTAATTAACTCTACTGATTCTCGAATGATTGTTTTCTATAATTTTAATGAAGAATTGTTAAGATTAGAATCACTTACAGAGAAACCTAAATCATATATTAACGGTTCTAAAAAAGACTTAACAAATTATGAAAACGAAGAAAACAGTGTCACATTTGTACAATATCAAGCTGGAAGTATGGGAATAAATTTACAAAAAGCACATCAAATGATTTTCTTTACACCACCAGATGGAAACAGTATCTATTTTGAACAAGCACAAAAAAGGATCCATCGAATTGGACAAGAAAAAACTTGTTTTTACTACTACTTAATCATGGAAAATTCTATCGAAGAAGAAATTTATAAGACTTTAGGAGTTAGAAAAAAGAACAATTTAGAATTATTTAGAAAGGAAAATTAAAATGGAAGAATTATTAAAACAAATTCAAATGCTCGATAAGAGTAAAAAAGAAATCGAGGAACAAATCAAATCCTTGAAGCAAGAAGTGGAATCTCAATTAACAGAAGATGGTTTTAAAAATGATTTTGTAACAATTAGTTATACAAAACCATCTAAAACAGTCACAATTGATTTAGCTTTGCTAGAAGAAAAAGAAACTGATTTATTTGATGATTTACTTAAAGATTATCCAAAAGTTTCTGAAAGAAAGGGCTCTTATAATTATAGGTTTAAATCATGAAAGAAAAAACATTTGAAAATAAAGTAAAAAAATTTTTAAAAGAAGAAAATTGTTGGTATGTAAAATATTGGGGTGGAGCACCATTTACGAAAGCTGGTATTCCTGACATATTAACTTGTGTTAACGGATATTTCGTAGCAATAGAACTAAAATCAGAAAAAGGAAAACCTAGTGAACTTCAAAAATGGACAAAAGAAGAAATAAGAAAGTCGAATGGTATAAGTGTAATTCTTTATCCAACAGACTTTGAGATATTTAAAATCTTTATTACATCTTTAAAAAGTGTTGAACTACCCAAGTTTCCAGATACACAAACAATGTTTGATAGGGAGGAATACAAATGAAATTAAATTTACAGAGGTTCAGTGGTGGAAGCTATGATTACAAATGCTACATAATTGATGAGTATTATGTTGGAAAAATGTTTGATAAAGAACTGGATGATTTAATGAAAGATATCGGTAAACTTACACACGATTTAGAGTGGTGGCAAAGTTGTGATTATGATGAGGAAGATTATCGAAAAACTGTGAAAGAGTTTAAAGATAAATGGTTTAAACAAAATCGTGAAGATAGATTAAAAGTTCTTATTAATGAAAGTTTAGAAGAACTGAAAAAAGAACTTAATCAAATGATTGGATAATTATGACACAATTTTCACATTCAAGAATTGAATCATTTATGCAATGTCCGTATAAATATAAATTACGATACTTTGATAAATTACAAATGCTTTCTGATTATGAGGCAACCAATGCAATGATCTTAGGAACGACAATGCACATGGGTATTGAACAAGATATTCCTACTGCAATTCAATGGTACTACAATCAATTTCCGATACTTACCGATGAACAAATAAGTGAAGCTATGAAATTAGAAGTAGTGATTCAAAAAATGTGTGACGTACTTCCGAAAGGTGGAAAATTTGAAGTCGAAATAATTGATAACGATTTTAAAGGATTTATTGATTATATCGTGGAAGTAGCACCAAATTTATATGATTTATACGATTTTAAATATTCAAATCATTTTACTCGATATTTGCAATCAGATCAATTACATTTATACAAATACTATTTTGAAAAGCATAATAGACCCAAAAAAATTAGAAACTTATATTTTATGTTTGGACCGAAAATACAAATAAAACAAGAAGAAAAAGAAAATATTTTGGCATATAGAAGAAGATTTATGAGTGAACTTCGAGAAAAAGAAGTAACTATCACAAAAGTAGAGTACAATCCAAATAAAATTATTGAATACTTAACAAATATTAAACAATGTTTAGAAAGTACAGAATTTAATAAAGAACCTAGTAAGCTTTGTTATTTCTGTGAATATCGCAGTTTATGCGAAGATGGTAAAACCTATGAAATAAAGGAGAGTGATAATATGATTTTACCAAGTACAGAAAGACGAAATATTCAAAAAGACGTCTATAAAAAAATATGGATTTACGGAGCACCATTTAGTGGAAAAACAACATTTGTTGATAAAGCACCGAATCCACTAAATCTAAATACAGATGGAAACATTAAATATGTAACAATGCCAGTTGTATCAATTAAAGATGAAGTCAGAACAGAAGGAAGACAAATAATAACAACTCAAGCATGGGAAAAATTTAAAGATGCAATTACTGAATTAAGCAAAAAAGAAAATGAGTTTGAGACAATTGTAGTTGATTTACTTGAAGATACCTATGAATATTGCAGACTTTATATGTATGAAAAATTAGGAATTACACACGAGAGTGACGATTCATTCAGAGCATGGGATAAAGTTAGAACAGAGTTTTTATCAACAATTCGAAAACTATTAAATTTAGATTACAACATTGTGCTAATTTCACATGAAGATACCTCTAAAGATTTAATGAAAAAAAGTGGAGATAAAGTAACAGCAATCAAACCAAATATTAACGATAAGATAGCTAATAAAATAGCAGGCATGGTTGATATTGTGGCAAGAGTAGTAGCTGATGGTGAATCAAGAGTTTTAGACTTTAAATCTGATGATGTTGTCTTTGGTGGAGGAAGACTTGCTCTTTCCAAAACTACAATACCACTTAATTGGGAAAGTTTGATGAATATTTATGAAGAGCAAAAAGGAGAAATAGTAAATGCAGGAAACAAAACGAATGAGGAAAATACGAAGAAAACTAGAGCATCTAGAAAATCAGTACAGAATACTGAAGAAGAAGTATTGGAAACTGTACAAGATTCAGAAACAACAACTGAAACACCTACGAGAAAAAGAAGAAGTAAAACAGAAGAAAGCGATACAGTAACGGAAACAAATGAAATCATGGACAGTATGGAACATCAAGAAGAATCAGAAAGTGAATCAAACGTTCCTAAAAGAAAGAGAAGAGGTACAGAATGATAAATTTACATGTCCATTTTAAAGATGATCCTTCAGATGGTGGAACAGCCAATTTGACGGAAAATTTAATTACAAATGAAGCACATTTATATATTTGTAAACAATTATGTTTAGATGAAGTAAAAACATTTATTGATAAAGCAACAGAGCTATTAAAAAAAAGATTTAATATTGTAAATGTCACTATTCATTGGGAAGGAGTATAGAAATGAATATATGCGAATTTATTTTATGTCTAGTTGGAATTATTGGATTTGTGATATTGGCACTTATACTTGGAGTTACTTATTTAGCTTTTAAGTTTGAATCTGAAGATACCCAAAAAGAAAACGAAAAATTAAGGGAAGAAAACGACTATTTAAGAAGAAAGAATGAGGTGATAAAAAAATGATAACATTTTTAGAAATTGTAATCCTTATTTTAATGATTATTGCAATCGTTATAATGATTCATAATTTATTTGATGATATAAAGCAAAGTAAAAAGTTACAAGAAATAGAATTTAAGTTAGAAGTAAGACGTGAAGTAACAAATTATTTAAATGAATTATTGGAAGAATTTGAAAAAAGAAAGGAAAATCAAAATGAAAATAACAATTGATATGTGGAGATATAATGAACTTTTAGAAATATCTACAAAATACGACCAATTATTCTTATTTTTAATGGATTATACAAATTTATATAATACATTAAGCATTATTGATCGTGATAAATTTGACGAACTTTTTGATGAATTAAAAGAAAATGAACGTAAATTAGAAGGAGAGGGAAAATAATTATGGCAATTGATTTTGAAAAATTTAATAAACAATATGATGTGGAAGGATTAAAAAAAGAACTAAAAGAAACTCAGGAAAACGGACCAACTTATAAGGAAGTACCACTTGGAACTTATGAAGTACAAGTTGTTTCACTTGAATTATCAGAAAGTAAAAGCGGTAAACCTATGGTAAAAGGAAGTTTTAAAGTATTAGAGGGGGAATTTAAAGGTAATCGTATCTGGATGAACCAACTTGTAGATGAACGATTTAAAATCCAAATTATTCTTGATTTTTTAAAATCTTTACAAGTATTTGATGATGAGGATATTTATTTTGATGGTTATCCAGAATTAAATGATTTGCTTTTGGATATTACACAAGAAATTGAAAATCAAAAATTAGAATATCTACTTGAATATTCACAAAATAATAAAGGTTATAATCAATACAAAATCAAAGATGTTTATACCGCTAAATAGGTGGTGACACAAATGATTAATGAATATAAAAAATTAAGATGTGGAGGTGATGTCTAATGCACTTCTTCGATTTCGAAGTGTTTCGACCGTTACAATTGGTTAGTGGTTATCATTAATCCATTAGAAAAGAAATATACAACGATTATTGATAGTCAAGATGAATTAAAAAATTATTACGAAAAACATAAAGAAGAAATATGGGTTGGATATAATAGTCGTAACTACGATCAGTATATTTTAAAAGCGATTCTTTGTGGATTTAATCCAAAAAAAATTAATGATCATATCATAAGTGGTAATGGGGGATGGACTTTTTCAAGTCTCCTCCAGAAAGTACCACTTAACAATTATGATGTAATGACTAGCTTTCATGGTTTAAAACAACTGGAAGGATTTATGGGGAATAACATTAAAGAAACATCTGTTGATTTTAATTTAGATAGAAAACTTACTCAAGCTGAAATTGATGAGACAGTTAAATATTGTACACATGACGTAGAACAAACAATCGAAGTGTTTTTTCAAAGAAAAAATGATTTCGATGCCCATTTAGCACTAATAAAAACATTTAATTTACCACTCATTTATATCGGTAAAACTCAAGCACAACTAGCAAGCATTATACTTGAAGCACAAAAGATATCACACGATGATGATTGGGAAATAAGATTACCAGATACATATATTTTAAATAAATATCAATTTGTTGCAGAATGGTTCTTGAATCCAAACAATTATGATGAAAATGCTTTTTTAGATTGTGAGATTGCAGGAATACCACACACTATAGGTTGGGGTGGATTACATGGAGCAATTGACAAATACTTTTATAAATGTAAAGAAGATGAATTATTAGTCATGGCAGATGTAGACCAATTATATCCAACACTCATGATAAGATATCACTTATTATCGAGAGGTATAAGAAATTATGATAAATTCAAAAACATTTTGGAAACAAGTTTAAGGTTAAAACGTGAAAAGAAGAAAAAGGAACGTGAACCTTATAAAAAGATCTGTAACATAACTTATGGAGCTATGGGAGATAAATACAATAACATGTATGATAATTTACATCGAAAATTAGTATGTGTATTTGGACAGGTTTTATTAGTTGATTTACTAGAAAAATTAGAATCGTTTTGTGAACTTATTCAATCAAATACAGATGGTATATTAGTAAAAATTAAAAGAAAAGATTTTGAAAAATTAGATGATACTATTTACGAATGGGAAAATAGAACTGGATTACACATGAGTTTTGATATTTATGAAACTGTTATTCAGAAAGATGTAAATAACTATATTATCATTGATTCAAAAGGAAATTTTAAATCTAAAGGTGGATATGTAAAGCAACTTGGACCATTAGATTATGATTTACCAATTATCAATGAAGCTTTAGTAAATTATATGACTAAAGGAATTAAGATTGAAGAAACAATTAATAATTGCAAGGATCTTATTAAGTTTCAAAAGATTGTTAAAGTTTCTAGTAAATATCTTTATGGTTGGCATAATGGAAAAAAACAAACTGATAAAACATATAGAGTGTTTGCTAGTAAAGATCTAAAAGATGGTTATATTGGTAAACAAAAATGTGATGGAGCAACAATTGAAAAATTTGCTAACACTCCAGAACATTGTTTCATAGATAATGAGGATATGAAAGACAAGACAATTCCATCTAAATTAGACAGAAAATGGTATATCGATTTTGCTTATAAAAGATTAGAAGATTTTGGAATAGAGGTGAATTAGAATGAATAATCAAGAATTTTTTAGGGGGTATGTAGTTACTAAAGATAAAAAACCTATTAAAAGATTTACAGATACTCAAAATTTAGATGATTACGACAATGTAAAAGGGTTCACTTCTTATGCTGGAGTTTTACGAGAAGATACGGTTTTAATAGATATTGATGATTATGAGCAATCAGAAAAGTTACTTAAAATTGTAAATGATTTAAAAGTCAAATGTTTTGTAATTGAGACAAAAAGGGGAAAGCACTTCTATTTTAAAAATAACGAATCAATCCAAAAATGTTCTACTGGAGCTAAACTTGCTTGTGGACTTATAGCAGATATAAAAGTTGGAATAAAAAATTCTGTAGGAATATTAAAAATAGAAGGTAAAGAACGTAAAATTTTATACGATAAACTGGAAAATGAAAATTATAGTGAAATTCCTTTTTGGCTAAAACCTATTACAGTAAATAAAGAGTTTAATGGTTTAGAAGAAGGAGATGGAAGAAATTCAAATTTATTTAGTTATATTCTTACATTGCAGTCAAACCATTTTACAAAAGAACAAATTAAAGAAATATGTACAATTATTAACAAATATATATTTAAAAAGCCTTTAAGTAATAAGGAACTTAATACTATTTTAAGAGATGAAGCTTTTAATAAACCGAATTACTATGATGATAAAGGAAAATTGAATATAAATATTTTTGCTAGAGTCTTAATTGAAAATGAGCATATTTGTAGAATGGAATCAACAAGAGAAAACAATACCCTTTATTTATATCAAAACGGTGGATATATTTATAATTGTAATGAAATACAAGCACTGATAGTTAATAAGTATATTGAAAATTTACGTAGTCCAGATCGTAATGAAGTAATAAAAATGTTAGAACTAATTACAGAAAGAAAACCGCCAGCAAATGAAAGATATATAAATTTTAAGAATGGAATTTATGATTTAGAAACAGATGTTTTATTACCACCAAGTCCAAATTATTTTATTCCAAATCAAATTCCATGGAATTACAATAAAAATGCTAAATCAGAATTAGTAGATAAAGCATTAAATGATTGGACTCAAAATGATACTGAATTACGAAATTTACTTGAAGAAGTAGTAGGATCATGTATGTATCGAAGTAATAAAATAGGGCAATGTTTTATATTAGTAGGAAATAAAGATAATGGAAAGAGTACTTTCCTAGATATACTAAAAATAATGCTTGGAAGAGATAATTATTCTGCAGTATCATTACACGATATGGATGCAAAATACAAAAATACAAGTATTTATGGTAAACTTGCAAACTTAGGCGATGATATTGGAGAAACTTATATTAAAGAAACAGATACATTAAAAAAGATGATTACTGGAAATACAGTAAAAGTTGAAAATAAAAATAAAGATCCATTTGATTTTGATAATGTTGGAAAATTAATTTTCTGTGCAAATAATGTACCTAAAATTAATGATAAAACTGGAGCTTTAATTGATAAAAGACTTACATTAATTCCGTTTGATAAAACTTTTACAGTTGAAATCAAAGATTTAGATTTTAAAGAAAAATTTAATAATGCTGAATCAATGGAGTACTTAATTCAATTAGGTATTAAAGGTATAAAAAGAGTTTTAGAAAACAGAGGTTTTACAAAGTCAAGATTGGCAAAAGAAATGAAAGAACAATATAAATATGATAATGATATTGTTGCAAGATTTATTGATGACTATGGTGCAGAAAATATACATTTTGAAGATTGTACAAAAATTTTTAATTCATATCGAACATTTTGTAACAACGAAAATAATAATTATTCTAATACTCCGAAATGCTTAAATGAGGGAATTAAAAGAATCCTTGGTTATGAAAAAATTAATTGTGCTTATCGAAGAAGTAATGATCGTGGAAGAATTTATTATTATGCTAAACCTGATGAAACGATATCAAGCGAACAAAAAGAAAGTTTAATTCAGCGAAAAATTGGCACAACAAATAATTAACAACACATTAATTTACACACTAATAACACAATAAAAAATTATTAAAATAATTGATAAAAATTGATAGACACAACGACACATTAAATATTTAAGTTTTTAAATAGAAAAAATAAAAAATCAAACTGATTAAAAAAATTTTTATATATAAGAATATAAATATATATTTATATATATAAATAACCGTGCCGTTGTGTCAAATAGAAAGAGAGGTGAGAATAATGAATGAAATTAAAAATGTAACTGATCAAATCGAATTATATAGTTTTGAAGTAGCAGATATTATTAGGTCAGTAAGAAAAGAATATAACTTAACTTGGGAAGAAGCAAGACAAGTTGTTGAAATGGGTATTAATGATATGAAAGTAGAAGTGCTTCATCATGAACTAGAAAAATTAGAGTATATTAGTGACAGTTTATCAGAAATTGCAAGAGCAATAGACAATAAAAATTAGGAGGATCTAAATTATGACAAAAGAAGAATTACAAGAACGTATTGAAGAATTAGAAAATGACGTTGATTATTGGGAAAATGAATACGATAATTTAGATGATAAGTGTAGAGAACTAGAATCCAAATGTGATGAATTAGAATCACAAATTAGTGATTCCATTCATACAGAACATTTTATTAAACGATTAAAAATAGAAAACTTATACACACCAGTAATGGAAAGTTTTATAGATGAATTTATGAGGTATCATAATGAGAACACATGAAGAAATCTTAATAAAACTTTCCAGGATGCTGGAAAAAGAACCATCTAAATATCGAAAAGTTTACATCTTAGCAGAAATCGAAAAATTAAAAAAAGAAGTAAAAAACCAAAAATATGAAAATATCAAAAAATATGAACTTGCTGAAATGAAAAAATGGAATTGTTTAGAAGAATTAATGGAGGAATAAAAAATGAAAAGTAATCAATATTATGAAGTCATAGATGGGACAACAGTATACTATGAAGATTATGTTAAGCAATTACAACAGGAAATTAAAGATTTAAAAGAAACATTAAAAGGAACAACACATTGTTATGATGAAGAAGAACATAAAAGATTAAATGATATTTTATCTAAATTTGAAAATTGGCTTGAAGAAGGCAAAACATTAGAAAATTGGAAATATGGTGATATGTATTTTGGTGAATTTTGTGATGAGGCTTTAGATAAATTACAAGAATTGAAAGAAGGTAAGAAATAATGAATTTAAGTATAAGAACTCAAAACAAAGATGTTTTAATTCCTTATAATGGATTGTATATTGATGATAGTGACATGGTCGATAAAGGTTATGTAGAAATATATTCAGGAGATGGTAGATTTGAATTAGGTATTTATAAATCAAAAGAGAGAGCCTTGGAAGTTTTAGATGAAATACAGAAAAGAATTGCATATGTAGAATCCATATCTAATTTTGATTTATCCAATGTAAACATAACAAAAATAATATATCCTATTTTAAAAGAAAATAATATTGATAATTTATCTATTGTTTATGAAATGCCAAAGGATGATGAATAATGAATAAAGATATTACATTGGAAAATTTAGGATTTGTTAAAGAAAAAACGCCTTATGAAAATTGTATTTTATATAAAACAAAAGAAAGTTATTATAATCGTGAAATAGAGTTTTGGACTGATACTAAAATAATATATAACAACTTAAATTATGGCGGATTTCAAATGAAAGGTAGTATGCCTTTAAACTTAGAAATAATGCAAGCAATATACAATAAGTGCAAAGAATTAGGGTGGTTAGATGAAAATTAATCTAAAAGACATTATTAAAATTCAATATTTAGAAATGGAAATATTTGAAGAAGAAGACGATTTTTCAGTTGATAATCGTATTGTGATAAATAAAGAACGAGCTATTTATAATATACTCGAAAAAATAACTGACGATAGAGAAAAACAAAAAGAAATAAGATGTGTTATTTATGAAAACATGTGGAACACTGAGGACAATACTTTCAAACCAATTTGCGATGCTTTAAGAAAATTAGGATATGAGGCGGTTTTATGAATAAAGAGAACGAAATAATAAATATGCTAAAACAATTTAATAAAGGAATTGTCGTTGATGGCATTAAATCTGATAGATTAATTTTAAAAAAACAAGATACTAAAGAATTAGCAATATACATTGAAAATTTACAACACCAATTAGAAGAAAAAGACAAAGTTATTAATGAAATAAAAAATGCTTTAACGGATTACAAAAGCGAATGGGCAGAAGATGACCAAGTTGTTAAGGATATAGATACTTTTTTGAAAATATTAGATAAGGAAGGTGAAATAAAATGAAAATAGAAAAAATAGTGAAAATCAATAAATTAGAGGTTAATGATAGTATTTTTAAAGAAAATAGTTATATTGAAATAACATTGGAAAATGTATTATCTTTTGAAGAAACAAAAAAAATTATGGATAATTTTATAAATAAAAAAGTAAAACTAATTTTAGAATCAGAAGAATCAATACTTGCTGATACCGAAATAAAATACTTAAGCGGTGTGATAGCACCTTTTAAAAATAAGATTAAATATATAAGAAAAAGCGAATATGCTGGTTGTGAATATTTGATGTTCCATGCAGAAAATGAACCGACTTGGACAATGCCATTGTTTAAAAAAGGAACGATGTACAAAAATATGGAATTATATAAAGTATATACTTTAGAGGAGCTTGGCTTATGAAACTGTTATATTGGATTTTAGTGGCAATGTTCTTTATAAATGCAATAATTTGGTTAATCTACATAATCAAAGATTTAATATCTAAAGATTATACAGAAGAAGTTGTAATTAGTTGTGTTTCATTAAATATTATAAATATAATCATACAAGTATTAACAAAATTTATAAGATAGGGGATGATCGAAATGACTAAAGAATATATAAAGCAATTATGTGAAATGCTATTGAAAGATAATCTTACACAAAATGGTAAAAAGAAAATAGTTAATTATATTGATAATTTACAACAACGAATTGATAAAGTAATAGATTTACTTGTTAATCATTCTACTGATTTGATTATTATTTGTGATGAGGGTAGAAGTTTAGAAATCAATTTTAAAAAAATCGTATCAATTTTACAAGATGAAGAGGTGAAATAGATATGTTAAAAATTAAAGATAATGTTGATTTGAAAGAATTAGAAAAGTTTGGTTTTAAATTATATGGAAGAAATTCTGAAAGTTACAGAATTAATATTGAAGATAAAAGATACCGTGAAGCTTATTTAATTGTAACACCTGTTACTAGAAAAATAACAATTGATGCGAGTGATACATATATAACAGACAAGTTAGACATTTTATACGATTTAATAAAAGCAAATTTAGTTGAGAAAGTAGGTGAGTAAAATGTTTATAGCGATTGAACCAGGATATTGGTTGAGAACAGAGAAAAATGAAGTTCTTAAAGTCACAAATGAGAATTATCCAGCATTATGTACTCAAAAAATTTTATCAAAAAAGTATGGAAAACAAGTTTTTGATGTTGTCAAAACAGATGATATTGTTATCGATAAATACTTTTTTAAACATAAAATAACTGATCTTGATTATCAGAAAAGAAAAATTGTTTGTGGTAATTTAGAATTTAAATCAAGTGAGATTCGTGATGTTATAACCCCTGAAGAAATAGAACTTTTATAAAATAGGAGAGTGGAAATATGATACTAGAAAAAGAACTAACCATAGAAGAAATTCTAGATGAAATGAATGACTTAAAAAAGAGAATTGATTCAATAGCAACAATTTTACGAATTAAAATGGAACCACTAAAAGGGATTGAATATAAAGATGTTGTATCTAAAGGTTCAAATGTTATGAATGATGTTATGCTTAATAGAATCATAAAAACAGATGAATTAGCTCAAGAGTTAGAATCAAAAAGAGAATCTTATAATGACTACAGAAGAGTTGCGGTGGAAAAAATACAAAAAATGAGAGAAGAAAAATCTGTTGACGAAATGATAGTTTTTTATAGAGATAAATTACACTGGAAATGGAGAGAAATTGCAAAAATTACAAATTATAGTTCTAGACAATGCCTTAGAAAATACAAAAATTATTGCAAATAATAAAAAGATGTCGCATTTTTCGTACTTATGTCACACAATGTCACATAAATTTGGTGTATAATGATACCATGGAACAATTAGAAGTTCCAGCAACCCCTTTTTATTCTTGCTACCCTTATAGGTAGCATGAAAGTTATTGTCTAAAAACAGTGGTAGGAATCCCGTTAGAGAGATTGGCATGTGCCTGGTAATCTTAAGTTCTACCCTTGGTGTCAAAGGAGTGGCTTAGCGGCTGCGGAAAAATTCGTTGATAATAGCTTTCATGGTATCTATAAAGATACTTCACTTCCTAGGAACTTAAAGTTCCTTTTTTGTTTGTGCTCGCAAACTAAGAAAAAAATTATCACCAGTTCTAATATTTTTAGTTTTTTCATTGAGGTATAAACCTTTTACCTCCTTTATTTCTAAAAATGCCTTAGTACGTGCGAGTAGAAACAAAGAAGGAATCATATGAAAAAGAATAAAAAGAAAAATAAATTTGATTTTAAATTATGTATGAAACACCCAAATTGTAAAGGATGTCCAAGGGAGGAGAAATGTAAATGATGTTATTTTTATCTGGATTATTTATTGGTGCATTTTTAGGCATTTTTGTTATGTGTCTATGTCAAGTAGGAAAGGACGATAAATGATTTATAGAATTTATGCTTTTGGATTACACGGTTACGAAATGGTAGCTTATGCTTATAGTGATGAGCAAGTTAGATGGTGTATCAGTCAGTTAGATAGAACTATTTATAAAAGAGCGATAGTCATTAAGCACGACGTGGAACTTAATCAAGATACACCATACGACATGATAGATTTAGAAGTGACAAAATGTCACGAACTGAAAAGAACCCGTCAAAAACGATAAAAATTGACGGAATAGAAGGAGGAAAAGAAAATGAAGTTTATCCTTAACAATAGCGTCTATACAATAAAAGAAGTGAGTCAAGAGGAATTACAAAAAGAAATTGCATGTGAAGATGATGGATATTATTACGGTCAAACAAGATTCAGAACACAAGTGATTTTTATAGACAAAGATTTATCTTGTGAAAGAAAAAGAAAAACTCTTATACATGAATTAACACATGTTTATATAAGAGAATATGTAACAACAAGAGACTTAGAACCAGATGAGGAAACAATCTGTGATATTCATGCAAATTGTCATGATATAATTCATAAAATTGTGGAAAATTATTTTAAAAATCAAGAGTGAGTGAAAAACTCCTCTTTTATTTATCGCAGGAGTAGTGTAATGGTAGCACACGAGTCTCTTTAGCTCGTAGAGTGGTTCAAATCCAACTTCTGCAACCAATAATATAAACAAGGAGGTGGTATCGAAGGAAAATAAAAATGCGGTAGGTAGACCAAGAACAATTACTGCGAAAAAGTTAGATCAATTAAAAGAAGCTTTTATGATGGGATGTACGAACCGTGAAGCTTGTTTTTATGCTGATGTTGCTGAATCAACATTTTATGATTTTTTAAAAGAGTATCCCGAATTTTCGGAGAAAATTGATATGTGGAAAACTTATGAAAAAATTAAGTCCAGAATGGTTGTTCATAAAGCTTTAGATAGAGGCGACAAAGAAATGGCTAAATGGTATTTAGAGCGAAAAGCGAAAGACGAATTTAGTACAAAACAAGAAGTCGATGCCACTTCAATTAATAGAGTAACCATAGTAAACGATTTACCTAGTGAGGATGAATGAGATTAAGTGAAATCATCGCACCATCTTTTTGGAAAACTTTTAATTCAAAGAAACCTCGACAGATTGATAAAGGTGGTCGTGGTTCAACTAAAACAAGTAAGAATGCAATTAAAGTTTGTTTTCATTGTTTAAATGAAAAACAATGTAGTGCTATTGTAATAAGAAAATATCAAAACACATTAAGAGATAGTGTTTATAAAGAAATAAAAAGAGCATTAAGAAGACTAGGTTTAATTGAAAATGTTGATTTTTCCTGTACAGTTCAACCTTTACGAGTAAAACTGAATAATGGAAATACCATTTATTTTGCTGGAGCAGATGATTATGAAAAACTAAAAGGTATGATAGATGAAAATACCCCCATTAAAATTGTATGGTTCGAAGAACTAACTGAATTTAAAGACGAAGAAGAATTAGAACAAATTATAGCGACTTTCTCACGTGGTAATGATGATTGGTTTATAAGTCTTTACTCTTTTAACCCTCCTAAAAATAAATATCATTGGGTAAATCAATGGGTTGAAAAGATGGCTGGTCGAGACGATGTATTAATTACAGATTCTGATTATAGAACAGTACCTTCAGAATGGTTAGGAAGAATGTTTTTAGATGAAGCTAAACGTTTAGAAAAGTATGATCCTAAAAGATATAGATGGATATATTTAGGTGAAGTTATTGGTATGGAAGGTATGATCTACAATCCAGAACAAATAGAATGGGTTAATGCCGATTATCTCGAAAAAAATAGATTAAGAATTTTATTTTTTGATTTCATTGTAGATGCAGGACACCAAACAAGTGCTACTACTTGTGGATGTATTGGTTTAGCAAGTGATGGCTACTGGTATTTACTTGATTTATACTATTATAGTCCTCATGAAAAAACAACTAAAAAGGCACCTAGTGAATTAAGCAAAGATATATTTAACTTTGAACTTGCAATGTTAAAAAAGTATAATACAGCAATTGATAAGGAAACTATTGATAGTGCAGAAGGAGCATTAAGAAATCAATTATATTCGGATTATGGAAAAACATTTCATCCAGTAAATAAAGGTGAAAATAAAGAAAAATTAATTGAATATTCTTATGATTTTCTATCTTTGGGAAAATTTAGAGCATTAAATATTCCTAATAATTGGATATTTAAGAAAGAAATAGAAAATTACATGTGGGCAGAAGGAACAGTTGAAAAAGGAAAACCTATGCCTGATAAAAGTGAAAAAGAAATCCAAGCAACAGAACAATATTACAATACATGGTCTAAAGATATTTCATATTATTATGCAGATCATACTTGTGATATGTTTCAATACTGGGTAAAAGATAATTTGCAAAAATTAGGATTAAAGGAGTGAGATAAAAGAAACTATATGATAATATTCAGCAAACATTAAGTAAGAAAAATATCAATGTTGTCGTTGGAGACATTTATGATTTTATGGCAATTTGGAAACAGTGGTATCGAGGAAGTGTAAATGATTTTCATTTTTATGATGTAAAATCAGTAAATGGTACTAATATCACTAAAGAAAGAAGAACACTCAATATGCCAAAGAAAATTTGTGAAGATTTTTCTAAATTGGATTGGAGTGAAAAAGTTGAAATTCGTTTAGATAAACCCAAAAATACAGAAAAGTTGCTTAAAATTTTAAATAGTAAAGAAAATGATTTTAAAGTAAATTTTCCAATATTTTTAGAAAAATTATATGCTTTAGGTAGTATGGCGACTGTAGAATATAGTAAAAATGGAAAAACAATTATTGATTACATTGATGGAGATGTCATCATTCCTTACAAATATACAAACTCGTATATTTATGGAATTATTACAGTAAGTAGATTTACTGAAAAAGATGGTGAATCTGTACAGTATTATACTTTACTTACTTATCATGAATATGAAGACAATTTGTATTTAAAAACCAATGAGTTATACGTTTCAAAAGATGAGAATGAATTGGGTAAAGAGATATTGTTTAGTTCTAAATATCCGAATGTCGAAGAAAGTGAGATAATTGAAACAGAAAATCCTAGATTCCAAGTATGGAGGTTACCAATTGCTAATAATTTTGACACGGAAAGTCCTTTAGGCTTATCTATTCTTGCAAATCAGTTAGATAAATTTAAATCGATTGATATTAAATATGATAGTTTTGATAATGAATTTCTAAGTGGAAAACGTAGAATATTAGTTTCTAAAGCTGCTGTAAAAGGTCAAGTTGTTGGTGTAGATGAAAAAGGAAATCCAGTAATGGTAAGTTATTTTGATTCCAATGACGATGTATATGTAGCATTAAATGGAATGGACGAAGAACCAGTTAAAGAGATTAATTTTGAATTGCGTACTCAAGAACATATTGATGCGATAAATCAAGAATTAAATTATTTAAGTTCTGCTGTAGGACTTGGAAATAACTATTATAAATTTGATGGACAAAGCGTTAAGACTGCTACGGAAGTAATTAGTGAAAATTCAGATACATATCGAACGAAACAACATCATCAAACAGCTTTGTACAGTTGTTTAGAAGATTTAATCAAATCGATTTGTGAAATGGAAGGAATTAAATATTCTTCTATTACTATAGATCCAGATGATAGCATTATTGAAGATACTGATAAAATCAGACAACAAGCAATGAGCGAATATAATGCAGGATTGATTAGCAAAGCTGAATATTACCGAAGAGTAAATAAAATGAGCGAAGAAGAAGCAATTGAATTTGCAAATAAAATGAATGATGAAATTCAAAATCAAACAATTACAGATGGAAGTGAATTTAATATGACAGAGTAGGTGAATGGAAATGGATGAAAAAATCGAAAAAGCTATTAAACCATTGACTGAAATGTATGAAAAAATAGAAAATGAATTGCTATTAAAAATTGCAGAACATTTTTCTATAAATGAAGAATTTTTGAATAGTGATTATTGGAGAATAAAGAAGCTTGAGGAAATGGGTTTATTTAATCAAGAAATTGTTGATTATTTATCTAATATAACTGGAAAAACTGATGAAGAAATCAAAAAAGCATTAAATCAGATTGGAATTGATGCTATAAATATCAACAAATATAATCAGTTATTCGAAAATGGTTTATTAAAAGTAGATCCAAAAATTCTGAAAAATAATTACACTATTCAAAACATCATTAATTTAGCTTATAATGAACTTTCTAATCGTTTCATAGAATTATCTAAACAAATAGAAAAATCTACAAGAAATGCTTATTTAAATGTTGTAGAAAGTGCTTATTTAAAAACAACAATGGGAACTCATTCTTATCAAGAGGCGATACGTACAGCAATTAACGATTTAAGTAATAGTGGAATTACTACTTTAACTTATCAAACAACAGATGA
>CANRDF010000021.1 GCA_947629255.1 uncultured Bacilli bacterium | reverse complement strand
ATAAGTTATGCTCTATGGAATGCTTATTTTGTACAAAAGGATGTCAATGAACTCGCAGCTACCTGTTTTAATATTGCTTTTGATGAGGATAAAGATTTTGATGTATTTACATTACAAAAAGCCCATCCTATTACAGAAGAACAAGGATTACAGTTAGATCCATATAAATTTACAATCACAAATAATTGTGAAGATTATGCCTCTTATGAAATTCATTTAGAAATAGATAATGAATCAAACCTATCTAATTATAACACGGTTCGAATCCATTTAGAGAATGAATCTTTTTTACTAAGTGATAAAGATGTTGTAGCAAAGACTCTAACCAATGCTAAAACAGCTTTTTCTCTTACAACAGGATATTTAGAGAAAAATGAAAGTAAAACTTTTGAGCTTAGAATGTGGATAGATGAAGATGCAGGATTAGATATTATTAATCAAACATTTTTAAGTCAAATTACATTAACAGCAAGTTACTTAGAAGAAGAAAAAGTGCCACCAACAGCAGGTCTAGAATTAGCAGTATGTGAAAATACAATTACAGCAACAGGAACAGCAACACCAAGTGGAGATAAAAGCATAGAAAAATATGAATTTAAACTTGATAAAAATGAGTGGACTTCCAATGAATTAGTAAACAGTAAAGAATTTACAGGATTAGAGAAAGGAAAACATACAATCCAATTTAGAGTGACAGATAGTAAAGGATCAACAAGTGAAGCAATAAAAACTGCAGAAATAAAAGATCCTGAGACAATAAATATTTATGGAAGAGATATTCCAATAACAACATGTAAAAATGGATTATATGCAGTAACACATACAGATGCCACTTCCATGGAAGAAGGATGGCAACAAACAGAATATCGATTTGCCGGAGTAGATTATGATAAAGAAAACAATTCTACAGATTATGTTCACAATTATGTTAATTTTAATGGTGAAACATGGCGGATCATCGGGCTTATGAATGTCCAAACTGCGAATGGAATAGAACAAAGAGTAAAAATAATTAAAAATGAAAGATTACTGTCTAATGATGAAGATGATTTTAGTTGGAATAGCATCAATCAAAATGATTGGAATCAATCAAGTTTAATGCAAATGCTAAATGGAGATTATTATAATAGTAAGAGTGGAATAGAAAATTGTTATCAAAAAGATAACACACTAACAAATTGTGATTTTAGTGCAAATGGAATAAAAGTATCATCAAGAAAAATGATAGATGAAAACATTATATGGAATATCGGTGGAGGAGATACAAGAAGTGCAAAAACATTCGAAATGTATAGTTATGAAAGAGGAACAGCATATGGCGCTCACTCAACTTCATGGCCAGTCCAAAAAGAAGATGGTACTTATGATACTACAATAGCAAAAATCGGCTTAATGTATCCAAGTGATTATGGCTATGCAGTAGGCAATTCAAATAGAACAACATGTATAAAAGATACTAATTTAAAAGATTATGAATCTTGTAAGGCTGATAATTGGTTATATGCAAATTATACAGAATGGTTATTAACACCAACTTCATCTCGTTCAGACTTTGCATACTATTTGATTTCAAGCGGAGAGCTTGACCACAATGATGTCATCACTTCTAATTCAATTCGACCTGTCGTGTATCTAAAATCTGATGTTAAAATTGTAAATAATGAAAATGATGGTAGTTATGATAGACCTTATGAATTAGAATTAACAGAATAGGAGTGTAAAGAATATGAATAATAACAAGAAAAAAATACTTATTGCAATTGGTATCATAGTTGCTATACTTTCTATTGTAGGTGTTAGTTACGCATTATGGACATATAGTGCAGTTCAAACAAAGAAAAACTTAGTACAATTAGATTGTTTTAATGTACAGTTTAATGAAACGATAGGAAGTAATATACAACTTACCAATACTTTTCCGCTTACAGATAGTGAAGGAAAAGCATTAGATCCATATCAATTTTCAATATCAAATGAGTGTGCTAGTTATGCATCCTATCAAGTACGAATTGAAGTAAAAAAAGAATCTAAATTAGATGATAAATATTTAAAAGTAATGTTAAATCAAAACACTCCTCAAATATTAACAAATGATAATTATGAAAACAGTGATATCTTATTAGGAGAAAATACAAACAAAGCTTATGTTATAGAAACAGGATATTTAAATTCAAATGAAACAAAAAATTTTGATTTAAGACTATGGTTAGATGAAAGCGTAACAACAAGTACTCTAAATGAAGACGGAACAAATGTTCAAAATTCTAAATGGAGTGGAATTATTACAATTAGTTCTAGTTATGCTGAAGAAATGAAAGCTGTATTAGCTGGAAAAGAAATTCCTGTTGTAGAAGAAGGAAATGGACTTTATGCAGTAACACATACAGATGCTACTTCCATGGAAGAAGGATGGCAACAAACAGAGTATCGATATGCTGGAGTAAATTATGATGAAGAAAACAATCCTACAGATTATGTTCACAATTATGTTAATTTTAACGGTGAAACATGGCGGATCATTGGACTTGTGAATGTAAAAACAGAAAGTGGAGAAATAGAACAAAGATTAAAGATAATAAAAAATAGCGAATTACCACAGACGCTGAAATGGAATGAAATAAATGTAAATGACTGGACTCAGGCAACCCTAATGACATATTTAAATAGTGGAGAATATTATACTACAGAATTAAAAAATCAGGCAAAAGAAATGATAGATGACAAAATTATATGGAACATAGCACCCGGAAATGCTGAAGAAAAAACACCAGAAAATTATGGCAATGAAAGAGGAACGGAAGTATATGATGATACCAGATCAACAGAATGGAAAAAGGATAATACAGTAGCAGGAACAACATATCATAGTATAGGCTTAATGTATCCAAGTGATTATGGATATGCAGTAGGAGAAGAAAGCAGAAATTGTATAGAAAACAAACCATTTTATGATTTAAATTTAAATGATTATAGTAAGTGTAAAGAGAACAATTGGTTATTTTTGGGTCCTAGAGAATGGTTATTAACGTCGGATTCATCGAATATCTATACTGTGTTCAATGTGCAGCCGATTGGGAGATTGGGAGCCGACCTTCCCTCCAACACCTATTCCGTCCGACCTGTCGTATATCTAAAATCTGATGTTAAAATTGTTGATGGGACTGGAGCTTATAATGATGCTTATCAATTAGAGGCACCCGTAACGCCACCAACACTTATTGCAACTATCCAAGCATTACCAATTCAAAAAGATGATAGTGGAGCTTCAGGAATTTATGAAGTAAAACATGATGAAGCAAACATCACATGGGATGGGACAGAAGCTCAAAAGGAAAATTTGTTAAAAACAGAATATCGATATGCGGGACCAAATTATCAAGATAAGAATTCAGATTATGTCCATAATTATGTAAATATAGAAGGACAAGTATGGAGAATTATAGGATTAGTCAATACACCAGAAGGACAAAGAATTAAATTAGTGAAAGATGAGAGTATAGGTGAATATAGTTGGGATAGTTCATCGTCTGGTATAAATTCGGGTGCAGGGGTTAATGAATGGAATGAAAGTGATTTAATGAAACTTTTAAATGAAGGATTTGGAGAAAACAAATTAGAAAATTATAATGGAAAAATTCAAGACACATATGTTAATAATAGTTTGTATTGGAGAGGAGAAAAAGGACAATGTTATACAAATTATAGTAATACTGCAACAGATTGCGGTTTTACTGATAACAAAATACCAGACAGCTTAAAAAATATGATAGAAGAAATTACATGGAATACAGGAAGTAATGGAGAGGCATCTGATATAAAAGTAAATGAGTTTTATAATTTAGAAAGAAGTGGTAACACAGGTAAAATATGTGATGATAATATTGGCTCTGAATGTAACGATAAAGTAGCAAGAACAACAAATTGGAAAGGGAAAATAGGACTTATATATCCAAGCGATTATGGATATGCAACAAGTGGAGGAACAGGAACTACACGAACAAGCTGTTTTGGAAGAACACTTAATAGTTGGGATAATTATAATGAGTGTAAAAATAATGATTGGTTATTGTTTGATAGTTGGTATTGGACTGTATCGCCTCGTGCATTTTCGGATCGTTCGGGCAATGTCTTCACTATTGGCAGTGCTGGGTATGTGAGTGACTACGGCGCAAGCAATGCTGGAGGTGTGCGCCCTTCGGTCTACCTAAAACCAGATGTTCTTGTTTCTTCGGGAAATGGAACTAAAGAAACTCCTTTCCAATTAGGCTTATTGACGGACAGTTTTGAATAAACCTAGTCTTTAAAGGGAAAAAGTAGCAAAAATGTAAGGCCAGTAGTCTACGATTTGCTACTTTTTGTTTGCTATAATGATTGATTAAAATATATCTATGGAAAGTTAGACATGCAAAAAAGAATTTGAGTAATCAAATTATAAAAAGTAGATGTATATTATATTTTACAAATTAAACATCATATAAAATTAATCGAAAAGGAATTCTAATATAAACAGAAGAATTAAATGCTCTTTTAAATAAGGTAAGACCTGTATTAAATAGAGATAAAATGCGTATTGGTTTTCCATTTTTCGTATTTTTATGAGTGGTAATTTTAACATTTTTATAGCATCTTGTGTTTTTGGTGAATTCTGCTCCTAAAATTGTTAGATATAAAACACCAAAGCAAGCAATCATATATTCTGTTTCAAAGTATTTTAAAGAAGCATTTACAGTGCTTTCTAAATAAAAACCATTTGATTTTTGATTTTTAAAAACAGTTTCAATTCCACCATAACGATAACCATAATCTTTAATGGCTCTTTTAGGATCCCCGTTGGTAACAATAAGCCAAGGTTCTTCAACATCATGTTTTTGAGAAATAGCAATATTTACATGATAACGTTTCTCCGTAATAGGAATATCAAAAAGATAATGGGCATGATACTCATAAGCATATAAGTCATCAAACCATTTACAAATATCATGGCCTTCCTTTTTATCAAAAAGAAGAAGTTTTACATTTCTTTTAATTCGAATAACGTAAGTATGACCTAAAGAAGCAATATGTTGCATTAAAGAAGTAGAATTAAACCAACGGTCAGCTAAGAAAATTAATTCAAAATCATCTTTAGAAAATAATTTAGAAACATAAGAGATTCCTTTTTTTAATAAATCTTCTTCAAAAGCTTTAGGACAGTCATTTCCTTCAAAACAACGAAACCAAAGAGGAATCCCTTGTTTTCCAACACGCATTGTTATCATAAAAACAGTATAGTTATCTTTAGAAAACATGTGATCAAAGATAATATGAACTCTTTTATCCATGTGTTTATTCTTATAATTTTGAATGACATAACGAATGATTTTATCATAGAAATCATAAGGATGAAATAATTTATTTTTAAAGAAACGACGAATTCTTTTTACAACAGAATCATGTTGAACTAAGGAGAACTGACCCTTTAAAGATTTCGAAATATCAGAGGCAACAACAGATTCAGAATCTAACATCCCAATAACAATATAAGGTAATATATTTAAGACGGTTTTTCTGATATCTGGAACAATTTCTAGTAATTTTTGTTTGATTTTACTTGCAATTTCTTCTTGAGTATTATATATTAAATTCATTAAATGACCACTGCTTTCTATTTTAGGGATAAATTAATTTTAGCAGAAAAAGGTCATTTAATCAATTTTGAGAGACAAAATGGATAACGGTGCAAAGTTATCCTTTTTCTTTAAAATGAAAAACTGTCCACGTATAAGCCAATTAGGCATACAATGGTAAATCATGTTGTCAGGCTATTGTTTAGCAGTGCATTTCGATATGATTCTTTACAAAGGTTTCTTTTCACTTCACGCTAATTAATGCGAGGTAAAAAAATGTTTTACAAATAAAAAAAATGCTGTTATAATACAGTTATCAGATTTAAGTGGGCAGAAAATCCCACTTTTATTTATGGAAAGGGTGAGTTATGGAAAAGTTAGAAAAAATTAGAGAAAGCATCAAAGAGCCTTTATCTAAATTAGAAATTGTAGTAGACTCCATTGAGTATGTAAATGTTGGTAACACTTATTCTTTAAACATTGTTTTAGATCGAGTAAGTGGAATTGATTTAGATACGATTGTCGAAGCTACCAATATCATTAATCCCATTATTGATAAACTGGATTTATTCGAGGAATCTTATGTGTTAGATGTTTCAAGCAAAGAAAGAGGTGTTCAAAATGAACAATAAAGAATTTATGAAAGCATTAAATCATATTACAGAAGAAAAAGGAATTAGCAAAGATTATGTTTTAGATGCGATGGAGCTAGCACTTGCTGCAGCTTATAAAAAGAATTTTGGTTCAAAAACCAATGTAAAAGTTAATATTGATAGAGAGACAGGAAATATTAAAGTTATTTCTTATTATGTAGTTGTCGATGACTTTGATGATGGAACAGAAACAACTGATGAAGAAGGAAATATTGTAAAAATTCCACCAGAGGTGAATGTTGATGCTCAAATACTTCTCGAAGAAGCAAGAGAAACAAGACCAGATATTCAAATCGGCGATACTTATGAAGAAGAAGTAACTCCAAAAGATTTTGGCCGTGTTGCGGCTGGAATTGCCAAACAAGTCTTAACTCAAAAAATAAGAGAAGCCGAACGAGCTCAAATCATGGATGAATTTAAAGACAAAAAAGGCGAGATGATGATGGGCCTACTTGCCATGGAAGACCAAAAGAATTACTATGTGGATTTAGGAAAATCAAGAGGAATTTTACCTAAAGGAGAAATGATTCCTGGCGAAGTTGTTCAAATGGGTTCTAGTATTAAAGTATATATTACTAAAGTTGAAGAAACAACAAAAGGACCATTAATTCTTTGCTCTAGAAAACATTATGGTTTTGTAAAACGTTTATTTGAAACAGAAATTCCTGAACTTGTTGATGGAACGATTGAATTATATGCTGTGGTAAGAGAACCTGGGATTCGTAGTAAAGTAGCCGTATTCTCAAATAACGAAAATGTAGACCCAATTGGAGCTTGCATTGGACCAAATGGAACGAGAATAGGAAATATTTTAAAAGAATTAAATGGTGAAAAAGTAGACTTAGTGAAGTATTCGAGTGTTCCAGAAGAATTTATTCAAAATGCTTTATCACCAGCGAAAAATGTCACGGTTAATATTACCGACCCAATGAAGAAAGAAGCTTTAGCCATTGTGACAGATGATAATCTTTCTCTTGCGATTGGTAAAAAGGGTAGCAATATCAAACTTGCAAGCCGTTTAACCAAATACAAAATTGAAGTCAAATCATTAAGTCAAATTAATGAAGAAGGAAATAAATAAGAATATCCTGCATAAATTAGGAGGGAAGTAGTATGAAAGTAAAAAAAATACCGATGCGTACTTGTGTAGTCACAAAAGAAAAGTATGAGAAAAAAGAACTTATTCGGGTTGTAAGAACTCCCCTTGGTAATGTTGAAATTGATTTAACAGGAAAGAAAAACGGAAAAGGGGCTTATCTAAAACTCGACCATGAAGTGATTGAAAAAGCGAAGAAAAATGGAGCTTTATCACGAGCTTTAGAGGTAGAAGTACCTGATAGTATTTATGAAGAATTAGAAAAATTATTATAGAAAGGACGATGAATATGACAGTTAAAGAATATGCAGAAAGTGTAGGACTTAGTATTGCTGAAATCCTTAAGAAGTGTGAAACTTTGGGAATTGAAGTGAAAAATGCAAATGACGAATTATCAGATGATGATGTCATTAACTTAGACTTTGCAACGAATTTAATTAGTACCGAAAGTGATTCTACGTATGAAGAAGAAGACACGATGGATGCAGTTGTAGAAGAACTAGTGGCCTCTACGAATGCTCATAATATGAACTCTGAGAAGAAACAAAAACTTAAAAAACGGAGTGAGTTAGAGAGTAGCAAAAATGAGTACATGAATAAAAGAAAAGAAATGTACAAACACAAAGAAAAATTAATGGCAAATCAAGCTCAAGATGACATTGTACTATATAAAAGTGGAATGACAGTTGCCGATTTAGCCGATGAACTAGGTATTATGGGAACAGAGATCATTAAAAAATTAATGGGTCTAGGACTTATGGTTTCTTTAAATGAACCAATTGATTTTGAAAATGCGGAAATTGTGACTTTAGATTATGGAAAAACTCTAAAGAAGGAAGAAACTCAAGATGTCACAAACTTTGAAGAATATGAAGTGAGTGATAAAGAAGAAGATTTGGTAAGTCGCCCAGCTGTTGTCACGATTATGGGACATGTTGACCATGGAAAAACAACTCTTTTAGATTACATTCGTCATAGTAAAGTAGTCGATATGGAGTTTGGGGGAATTACCCAACACATTGGTGCTTATCAAGTAGAACATAATGGCCAAAAAATTACATTTATTGATACACCAGGACATGCAGCATTTACCGAGATGAGAGCAAGAGGTGCAAGTGTTACCGATATCGTTATTATCATTGTTGCAGCAGATGATGGAGTCATGCCTCAAACAAAAGAAGCTGTAGATCATGCGAGAAGTGCTCATGTTCCTATTATAGTTGCTGTGAATAAAATTGATAAACCAAATATTAATATTGAAAGAGTCATGGAAGAGATGGCTGGTCTTGGAGTGAATCCAGAAGCTTGGGGTGGAGATGTTCCATTCGTAAACATTTCAGCTCATACAGGCGAAGGTGTAGATTTACTTCTTGAAACGATTCAAACCATTAGTGAAGTAAATGGCTATAAAGCCAATCCAAACAGATATGCTATGGGTACCGTGATTGAATCAAAAATGGATAAAAACATTGGTGGAGTGGCTTCCTTACTGATTCAAAACGGAACACTTCGTTTAGGAGATCCAATCGTGGTTGGAACATCTTTTGGTAGAGTTCGTACGATGAAAAATGATTTAGGTGAATCTGTCGTTGAAGCAGGGCCATCCACACCAGTCGAAGTGACAGGAATTTCCGAAACACCAAGTGCAGGAGACCGATTCATGGCTTTTGAAACCGAAAGTGAAGCAAAATCCGTAGCCTCAAAACGTCTAGCTGCATCCAAAATGGTAACAACCAAAAAAGAAGTTGTATCATTAGATGATTTATTCGCGAATATCCAATCTGGACAAAAAGAAATTAATGTCGTTTTAAAAACAGATGTCCGCGGAAGTGAAGAAGCTGTTAAAAATGCTTTAGAAAAAATTGATGTGGAAGGTGTCAAAGTAAACGTCATTCGAAGTGGAATTGGAACGATTACCGAAAGTGATGTTGTTTTAGCAAATGCTTCTAATGCCATTGTAATTGGTTTTAACGTCGTTCCATCATCCATTACCAAAGAGGTAGCAAAAGAATATGGTGTGGATATTCGACTTTACACGATTATTTATAAAGTCATTGAAGAAATGGAACTTGCCATGAAAGGTTTACTTGATCCAGAATTTGAAGAAAAAGAACTTGGACGAGCAGAAATTAGAAAAATATTTACTTATTCAAAGGTAGGAAAAATTGCTGGTTGTTATGTCACTGAAGGAGTGATTAAATCTTCTTCAAATGCAAGAGTCATTCGTGATGGAGTCATTATTTATGATGGTAAAATTGCTTCGATTCAAAGAGAAAAAGATCAAGTCAAAGAAGTGAAAAAAGGATTTGAATGTGGTCTTACTTTAGATAACTACAGCGATATTAAAGAAGGAGATATCATTTCAAGTTATGAAATGGTAGAGATTCCAAGATGAGTGAAGTAAAATTTCAAAGAATTAATGCTGAATTAGTAAGAACAATTTCAGAAATCCTTTTATTAGAAACCAATGATGAATTTTTAAAATCAATTACCATCACCGGAGCAGAAGTTTCCAAAGATTTATCTTTTGCAAAAGTTTATTTTACAAGTTTAATTTCCAAAGAGAAACAAGACTTAGAAAAAGAGATGAATGAAGCTTCTGATATGATTCGTAAGTTTGTTGCTGAGAAAATGGATTTAAGACAAACACCAAAATTAAAATTTTTCTATGATGAATCCATTGAATATGGGAATCGAATAGAAAATATTATTAATGAAATTCATGAGAAAGAAAAATAATTTGTAAAGAAAATGTAAAGATATAAATGAACTTATGAGAATAGGTTCATTTTTTTGAGGGTATTTCTGCATAAAAGTTTATAGTGTCATTTCTAGTGCCACAAAAATAAATAGATAGACTGTTTTTATTGAAAGAAATGCAATTTTTTTGAAAATATAGTGCCATTTCTAGTGCCGTTAAATAGACATTTCAAAACTTTTTGGATATATTTTTTTTCAAGAAGGGACGGGTATTTATGTTAAAAGTAATTGAGGATCTGGTTCTAATAAAAATAGGGACTGGGTAATTAAAAAGTAGATTTGTAAAAAAAGTGTGGAGAGAATGAACTTATAAAAAATAAGGTCATTTTTTTGAAGAAATATTCATTTATTGTAATCAGTTTAAATTTAAAAGCAAATCTTAAAATAGATGTAAAAAAGACATTTTTTGACAAGTTTTGTCGAAAAATGTCGAATCGCTTGAAATTTTCTTTTTTAGTTTTATAATACACATTCAAACAGGAGGTTTTTAAATGAATTCATATATTATATTAAAAGAGGAATGTGTATGATTTGGTTTGTTTTTTGTATTCTTTTTATTGATATATGCGCATGCATTGTTTCTGGTCGAAAATAGATTGAAAAAGTGAAAAAAAGTCGTTATAATATTTTTAGGATGATGAGTTATGAAAAAAATAGTTTTATTAATCACGGTGTTGAGTTTTATTCTTTTTATACCAAATGTAAATGCAAAATTTGAATATAAGGATGAATATGGCTTAAAATGTGAAACAAAAGAATTTATTGACGGACCCAATGGAACAAAAATTAAAAATTGTCAAATTGGTTTTACAGTAACTGAAAATCCATCAAAAAATTATAATAAATTAACAATGAAGTTTAATTTAAAAAATACTTCTGTTCAATCCATTACGCCTTTGGATACTTGGTATATGACCAAAAATACAGATTCTTATACTTTTGAAACAACAAAAGATTCTCTTGAAGTCGGATTCCATGCAGTAGCAGATATTGTCATTTCAAAAGCAAAAGAAGTGGCAGAAGTAGATTGTTATTTTGGCTATAGTTATGAATTTGAAAAAGTGAATCGTTCTTGTACAATATATCAAGGTACATATTATAATAAAAAAGGAGAAATAACAACAGAATTAAATTATGAAAAAGAATGTAAAAGTCATTCTTGTGAAACGTTATCAGATGGAACCAAATACAATAAAAGTGGAAGTATTGTAAGTGATGAAGTTTATGCGGAAGAATGTGAAACACATAAATGTGAGACATTAAAATTTAATAATGTGAATTATTTTTATGGACAAGATGGAAAAAGAACAACAAAATTACAATACCAAAAAGATTGTGAAAAACATAGCTGTGAAGTCCTAAGTGATGGTACCAGATATGGGAAAGAAGGAAACATTGTAAGCAAAGAAGATTTTATTCGAGAATGTGAAAAACATGCTTGTGAAAAACTAGAGAATGGAATGATTTATGGACGCGATGGAACAGAAGTTTCAGAACTAGAGTATCAAAAAGAATGTGAATCTCATACTTGTAAAAAATTAAGTGATAATACTTATTATGGTAAAAGTGGAGAAGAAGTAACTGAATTAGAATATCAAAGAGAATGTCTTTCACATAAATGTGAAGTATTAGAAGATAAATATTACTTTGGCTTAGAAGGTTTAGAAATTACCAAATTACAATATGAAAAAGAATGTGAAACACATAAATGTGAAATTTTAAGTGATGGAACAAGATATGGAAAGAATGGAACTGTTGTAAATGAATTAGATTATTCAAAAGAATGTGAAACTCATACATGTGAAGTTCTAAGTGATGGAACAAAATATGGAAAAAATGGAAATGTGGTGGATGACTTAATTTTTAATAAAGAATGTAATAAGCATGCTTGTGAAATATTAGAAGATGGAACTATTTATGGTCGTGATGGTATTGAAATAAGTCATTTACAATATGCAAAAGAATGTCAAACCCATAGTTGTGAAGTTCTAGAAGACTTTACTTATTATGGAAAAAATGGCGATGTAATCAGTGAATTAGAATATCAAAAAGATTGTTTAACACATCAATGTGCTGTTTTATCAGATGGAACCTATTATGGAAAGAACGGAACAATCGTATCCGAAGATGAATATAAGAATGAATGTATTGAAACACCAAAATGTACAATTGTAGAAAATAAATATTATGATAATGATGGAAAAGAAACAACATTTGAAGAATATCAAAAGAAATGTTTAAAAAATGAATGTAAACAAATTGGTGATACTTATTTTGATAAATCAGGAAATGTAGTAAGCAAAGATGAATATATGATTTCTTGTCGAAATGGGGAAATTGTAGTAGAAAATCCAAAAACAGGAAATGAAAGTCCAGCAATTATATTTATGATATTAATGGGAATATCCATTGGAATCTATTTATTTTCAAAAAGAAAACAAAGTATTTATAAACTATAGGCAGTAGAAATTCTACTGTTTTTCGTTTATAATAATTTTGAAAAGAAGTGATTGTGATGAAAGATGGTGTATTATTTATTTCAAAACCTAAAAATGTAACAAGTAGAGATGTCGTAAATCAAATATCTAAAATATATCATACAAAGAAAGTAGGTCATACAGGAACATTAGACCCTATGGCAACAGGTTTGTTAATCGTGTGTCTTGGTCATTATACGAAATTAGTGGATATTCTGACAACCACTTCCAAAGAATATATTGCAACAATGAAATTAGGAATCAAAACAAATACAGGGGATATCACAGGAAATATTTTACAAAAAGAAGAATCGCATTTTAGTGTAGAACAAATAGAAAAGTGTTTTAGGGAGTTTCCAAAAAGCTATGTACAAACGGTTCCTATTTATTCAGCAGTCAAAGTAAATGGCAAAAAATTATATGAATATGCAAGAACAGGGGAATCAGTAGAACTTCCAAAACGAGAAGTTACGATTTATGATTTAGAAATAATAAAAATAGAAGAGGATACTATAAAGTTTAAAACTAAAGTCTCAAAAGGAACTTATATCCGTGCTTTAATCGAAGATATCGCTCATTCCTTAGGTACCATCGCGACTATGACCGAGCTTATTCGTACCAAACAAGGAGATTATTCATTAGAGGAATCTATAAAGTTAGAAAGTATTACAGAAGAAACTCCCCTTAAAACTTTAGAAGATTTATTTTCTTATCCCAAAATAGAAATCACAGAGGAACAAAAGGGTCTTGTGGAAAATGGTAATATTCTTTCTTTCAATACAACAGAAGAAAAAATATTTTTAACATTTCAACAAAAAGTCATAGCTATCTATGAAAGAAAAGACTCTCAATACAAAATGGTTTTTAAGGTGATTTAAGATGCATGATATATGGAGTCCATGGCATGGATGTAAAAAAATCAGTGAGGGATGTGCTCACTGCTATATGTATTACTTAGATAAAATTCATGGAAATAAAGATGGTTCAGTCATTTATAAAACTAAAGATATGAAATATCCCTTATCAAAAACCAAAGAAGGAACTTATAAAATAAAAAGTGGAGAACAAATCAGAGTGTGCATGTCGAGTGACTTTTTCTTAGAAGAAGCAGATGAATGGCGAGAAGAAGTTTGGAATATTATAAGAATTCGTAAAGATGTGATCTTTTATCTTTTAACCAAAAGAGCCGATCGTATTTTAAAGTGTTTACCAAAAGATTGGCAAGATGGTTATGAAAATGTATTTTTAAATGTCACTTGTGAAAATCAAAAAAGAGCAGATGAGCGAATTCCTATTTTACTTAATATTCCAGCCAAACATAAAGGTATTTTCTGTGCACCTTTCATTGGTGAAATTTCCATTGAAAAATATTTAAAAACTGGAGAGTTAGAACAAGTGATAGTTGGTGGAGAAAACTATGATGGAGCAAGACCATGTCATTTTGAATGGGTAAAGAGTTTACAACAAGAATGTGTCAAATATAATGTAAAATTTACATTTATTGAAACTGGAACTTGCTTTGTAAAAAACGGTAAAACATATACTTTAAAAGATAAACAAATTCAGTCTCTTATGGCTTATAAATCAAATATGAATTTTGAAGGAAAGAAAATCCATTTTAAACTTTATGATGAGTTTTTAAATGAACTTACCGAAGAAGAATTATATAAACCATTTTTTTGGAAAAAATGTGAAACCTGTGGAAGCAAACCTATTTGTAATGGTTGTAGCAAATGTGGAAAATGTAAGATTACTCTGTAACGAGTAGTTTTTTTTCTTTACTTCTTCCTGTGATCCAGTCTAAAGAATAGCCATATCTTTTGGCAATTTCATATATAGTATAAGTTGTGGGATAGTTCTTTCCATTTTCATTTTTTGAATAAGTGGAATAATTGATATTTAATTTTTGTGATATTTCTCTTAAAGATAAATGTTCTAAAGTTCGAATTTCTTTTAATCTTTGAGAAACTATCTTAGGATCAAATTTTGATTTACTTTTTTTCCTTATTGGATTTAAACCTAAGAGATAATCAATATTACATTCAAATAAATTTGCAAGCATGACCAATTTTTGAAAAGGAATCATATCAGAACCACATTCCCATGCAGCATATGTTCCTCTTTGAACATTTAGTTTTTTAGCAACAAAAGATTGAGAATAATCATAGTATTCTCTCATATATTTTATTTTTTCAAAATTCATGATTATCACCAATTAAATTTTCTCATTGTTATCTTAAAATTTGATGTTATAGCAGTTGATTTTCAACATTTGAGTTGCTATAATGTTATATATAGTATTGCAGGATATAATCAACAACAAACAGATTAGTTTATGATAGAAATGCACATAATACTAGCATAAGAAAAGAGGATTCTCAAATGAAACTCAAAAGATTTAAAGAAAGAGATAATAAAAGAAAAGGAATCATAGTATTTACAATAGCTTGTATTTTACTTGTCTCTGGTGTTATTTTATATAGAACATTTGCAATCTTTGAAGTGAAAACAAATCAAAATGTAATGAATGGTCAAGTTCAAGGAATAGGAGATGTCTCTTTTAATTTTTATATGGACAATAAATTAACAAAACAAGTACCCAATAAAGATACTGGTTACGTATTCGACTCTAGCAAAAGTTACTGTGAAGATGGGACAATTGTTTTATGGAACGATTCTACATGGTCTTTAGAATTAGGAGCAATAAAAGCAAGAACAAAGTGTCATTTATATTTTAATCAATTATATAAAGAAGCTTTATTAAATGGGGCTATTCCTGATTTAGGAAATGGAAAATTAATACCCGTAGTTATTTTAGATGGAAATTCACAAAGTGATGTGCACTCTGATGGAGAAACGCAAGGGGGAAGAGTAGAAAAAGCAGATATAACAAATACAGAAAATCCATGGTATAAATATGAGGATAAGAAATGGGCAAATGCCATTCTATTAAAAGAAGGAGTGGAAGATACTTATGCTCCAGGAGATGAAATACCTGAAAACAATATTGAATCTTATTTTGTTTGGATACCAAGATATAAATATCAATTAAAAGAAGATGAAGAAACTTATAATAAATATACAACAGCAGCAGATAAAGGAACCATTACAAACGTAAGTGAATTATATACGAATGGCAGTACCAACAAAGGAATAAACGGAGCATTTCAGATTGTTTTTGAAACAAAAGATAAAGGAACACTTTCAGGAAATAAAAAAGGAGATTATATAACCCATCCAGCATTTACAGCTTTTAACTCCAATGGTTTTTGGGTGGGCAAATTTGAAACAGGATACGATGGAGCAGCTACGAGCGCAGATGCTCTAAAAAATGAAAAAAATGCAGATAAAGTGATTATTAAACCAAATGTTTATAGTTGGGGAAATATAGAAGTAGCGAATGCTTTTTATACTTCTTACGAATATTTAAGAGAATTGGAAAGTCATATGATGAAAAATACCGAGTGGGGAGCAGTGGCATATCTAACCCAATCAAAATATGGAAGATGCGGTAGTGATAATGGAAATTGTACAGAAGTAAGAATCAATAATTCTTCCTCTGGTGTTACAGGAAGTTCTGCAGTACAAGAACCAACCCTTGGATATAATATTAATAGAGATTATGAAGGTAATGGAATAGGAAAAGATACATCTAGAGTATATAATTATAATAATTCAAAAAGCGTGATATCAAGTACAACAAATAATTATTCTGGAGTTTATGATTTATCTGGTGGAAAATGGGAATACGTCATGGGAGTTCTACAATTTAGTGAAAATAATTCCACTCCTACAAGTGGAGCAAATGCTGTAGCAAATTCGGGGTTTGTTGGACCATATTCTAATGCACAAGGTCAAAATACAGAAGGTCAACCATGGCCATCGTCAAAATATTATGATTTATATGATTATGATACAACATGGATGGAATATCAAAGAGGAAAATTAGGAGATGCAACGAAAGAGTTAGGAGAGTTCTATGTGCTCACTTACAATGGAAGTACTCTCTCAAGACAAGTAAGTTCCTTTTTTGCAGATACTGCATACTTTGCTTCTTCAACTGGTCCATGGTTTATAAGAGGCGAACCAGCTGTTGGTGGAACTGGTGCAGGGATAGGCGCATTCCATCCTGAAGGTGGTGGTGCTATTGGAGACCGTGGTTTTCGAATTGTTTTAAGTTTATAAGAGGTGATAGAATGCATAAAGAAAAAATATATATCGTTAGCTTTTTAATTTTTAGTTGTATGATTTTAATAGGAAGTATTATTTTTTTAAATCATTCTAAAAATTCTTTTTTAGAAATTAAGAAAATAGAAGAAAATAATATCGAATTTGCTATTTATGTAAATGATACAAAAGAAACGGCTATTCCTGAAAAAGATTCAGGATATAGTCTAGATACCTCTAAAAGTCAGTGTAATAACGATGTGAGAATTACTTGGAATGATGCTATATGGAGAGCAGAATTATCCAATATAAGTACTACGAAAACAAAATGTGATCTATATTTTAAAGAAATATACAAAGAAAAAATATTAAATGGAGCCATACCAGATTTAGGAAATGGCAAGCTAGTCCCTATTGAAATTAGTAATAAGGAAAAACCAAGTGATGTTACATTAACAAATATTACAAGTGTTGGAGGAAAGGTTACAAAAGCAGATATTACTAAAGAGTGGTATAAATATAGTGACAAAAAATGGGCAAATGCAGTGATATTAAGAGATGGAGTAGTGGATCACTATAACCCTGGAGATGAAATATTAGAAAGTGATATCGAAAGTTATTTTGTATGGATTCCAAGATATCGTTATCAATTACAAGATAGCGAAACAGTTTTTAACAAATATTCTCTTGTAAACGCTTTAGGAGATGTAACAGATATCAATGACTTTTATAGCCGAGAAGGAGTTATAAACAAAGGGAGCAATATGCCATTTGAAATTATATTTGAAACAAAAGAGGATGAAATAAAAGTCACTACAAATCAAAATGAATATATGACACATCCAGCCTTTACAGCATTTAATAGCAATGGCTTCTGGGTCGGAAAATTTGAAACAGGATATAATCAAAACAGTGATAATCAAAATGTGACTTTCACTTCAAGTTGGAGTATTGCAGGTGCTCAAAAAAATGAAGAAAATTCCTCTAAAGTGATTATAAAACCAAATGTCTATAGTTGGAGAAGTATAGAGGTAGCAAATGCTTTTTATACATCATATGAATATCAACGAGAACTTGAAAGTCACATGATGAAAAACATGGAATGGGGAGCAGTGGCATATCTAACTCAATCAAGATATGGGAGATGTGATACTAATAATGGAAATTGTACAGAGGTAAGAATGAATAATTCAGAAAGTTATATTACGGGAATGAGTGCAAAAAGTGATCCTACATGTGGATACACATTAACAAATGAATCATGTAATCGTTATGAAAAAACAGGCTTAAGTAGCAACGGAACATATATAAATAGTTATTATGATTTTAATAGTCAAGTGGGAAGTACCACAGGAAACTATTATGGTATATATGATATGTCAGGTGGAGCGTGGGAATATTTAATGGGTGTCATGAAAGTATCCACAACTGATGCAACTCCTACAAGTGGGAAAGATACAGATAATAACTCTGGATTTAATGGACCGTATTCTGGAGTACAAGATGAAAATAAAAATGGAAAACCTTGGCCATCTAACAAATATTATGATTTATATGATTATTCGACATCAAATCAACAATATCAAAGAGGAAAATTAGGAGATGCAACGAAAGAGACTGGACCATTTTATTCAGTAAAGTATCCTGCAACACAGGGGACAAGTCCTGTAAGATTAATTGGCAGTTATAATGCTGATTTATCTCATTTTTTAAATTCTGGATCACCATGGTTTGCTCGCGGAGGCAATTATACGAGTGGAACAGATGCAGGTATTTTTGCGTCCAATTACTATTATGGAAGTAAAGGTTCTAGTCACTCCTTTCGTATTGTTTTAAGTTTCTAGTCAAATGAAAGTCAACAATATATTATTTTAGTTGGCTTTTTTATCTTTCTTTTTTATAATTAAATTAGAAAAGAGTGATAATATGTCAAAGATAAAAGAAGTTCATGGAAGAGAAGTATTAGATTCAAGAGGAAATCCAACTGTTGAAGTAGAAGTCACAACGGAATTAGGTTTTGTTGGTCATGCCATTGTTCCAAGTGGAGCATCAACTGGCGAAAGAGAAGTGTTAGAACTAAGAGATAATGATTCCTCAAGATATTTAGGAAAAGGAGTTTTAAAAGCAGTTCAAAATGTAAATACTGTTTTAAGAGATGCTGTTTTAGGAATGGAGGTAAGTGACCAAGAAAAAATAGATGAAACATTGATTGAGTTAGATGGAACAAAAGATAAATCAAAGTGTGGAGCAAATGCCATTTTAGGAATTAGTCTAGCTTCTTCCCATGCATCTGCTTTAGAACATCAGTGTCCTTATTATGAATACTTAAATAAAGATTCTTATTTATTACCAGTTCCTATGATGAATATTTTAAATGGAGGAAGTCATGCCGATAGTTCTGTGGATTTCCAAGAATATATGATTGTACCTGTGGGTGCATCTAGTATCAAAGAAGCAATTCGTATGGGAAGTGAAATCTTTCATACATTAAAAAGTATTTTAAAAGAAAATGGTCAAATTACTTCAGTAGGAGATGAAGGAGGATTCGCGCCTAACTTAAAAAATAATGAAGAACCCATTGAATATATTATGAATGCCATTAAACGTGCCGGATATATTCCTGGAAAAGATATTTATCTTGCGATGGATGTCGCGGCTAGTGAATTTTATAATAAAGAAACTGGTCTTTATGAATTAAAGAAAAGTAAAGGCGGCTCCAAAACAAGTGAAGAAATGATAGAATGGTTTGAAGAAATGGTTGAAAAATATCCAATTTTCTCTATTGAAGATGGACTGGGTGAAAGAGATACCGAAGGTTGGATAGAACTTACCAAAAGACTTGGTGATAAAATTCAATTAGTAGGAGATGACTTATTTGTAACCAATCCTTCTATTTTTGAAGAAGGAATTAAAAAGAATATGGCAAACTCTATTTTAATTAAAGTAAATCAAGTAGGAACATTAACTGAAACCATTCAAACAATAAAAATGGCGAAAGAAAATCATTATACAACAGTTTTATCTCATCGAAGTGGAGAAACAGAAGATACTACCATCGCACATTTAGCCGTTGCTTTTGGAACAGGCCAAATTAAAACCGGTTCTTTATCAAGAACAGATCGTATTTGTAAATATAACGAACTTATGCGCATTGAAGAACGTTTAGGAGAAAAAGCAAAGTATGCAGGGGAAAGTATTTTAAAAAAATTCTCAAATAATGACCAAAAAATCGTATCAAATAATTAGCAAATCTACAAAATTTACAAAAAAGTGTAAAATATATAAAATAATGCTTGACTTCTGGTGGGGGGGGGGGGACATGATAGAGTGAGCTTAAGATAAATGGATAGAGAGGAATCATTATGCGTCTAAAATATAAAGTTGGATTAATATTAGTTGTCTTATCTTTAGCAATTTGTTTCATGACATATCAAAGCTATGCCTTATGGGTAAAAGATATGGTAGCAGAACAAGATAATATTGTAGACGTAGGATGTTTTACAATAGAATTTGTAGATAACAATTCTATTTCTCTAAGTAATTCCTATCCAGTAAATGATCAAAAAGGATTAAGTGGAATTCCATATACATTTACGATTACTAACACATGTTCTATTGATGATAATTATATTATTACTTTAAATACTATAAATACAAATAATTATCCAGCTGGTTCAGTAGTGATAGGATATGATAATAAAGGAGCAGAAATATTAGAAAACTATAATGCCTTTAATATGAAAAATAAAATAAAATTTGCTTTATCAGAGGGAAGTGCAGTTCCAACAGCTGGAACAAATTTAGGAGTATACGCTACGGAAGAAAATTTAAATAAAGATTTAACCGAACTGAGTGATATTGCCAATTTAGAAGAATCTATTATTTTAGCAAATGGAACTTTAAAAGGAAAAACAAGTAAAGATGGTAAAGGGGAAACAAAAACTTATAATCTTTATTTATGGTTTGATGCAGAAGCTGGAAATGAAATTATGAATAAAAGTTTTAATGCAAGTATTAATATTATTCATAATGCATTTAAAATCGAATTATATCAACCATTTCCAACTAATGTTTTTGCTAATGTAATAGATGAAGAAGTTGGAACAGGAGTACCCGATGAAAATGGAAATGGACTTTATAAAGTTACACATGATGATTTAACAAATGAAGATAATGTAATATTAGCTAGTGACGTAGCAGGTTGGCAGAAAATAGAATATCGATATGCTGGACCAAATCCAGATAATTATGTTAAATTCAATAATGAGTTATGGAGGATTATAGGTTTAGTGAATGTAAAAGTAAATAAAGGAAATGGAAGAACTGCAATAGAACAAAGATTAAAAATAATAAGAAATGGAAAATTAGAAAGTGATAAGCAATGGGATTCTTATAAAATCAATGATTGGACCCAATCAACTTTAATGAAATATTTAAATGTTGAAGAATATTACACAGAGCAATTACAAAAAGAAGCTAAAGATATGATAGATACAGATATTATATGGAATATAGGAGGAAGTATTGATTATGAGGATATAACAATAAATATGTATTATAAGAGAGAAAGAGGAAACATTGTATTTGAAACAGACCCACCAAGACCAACTGAATGGAAAATGGATGATACAAATAGAGAAACATATCATAGTATTGCATTACCTTATGCAAGCGATTATGGATATGCAACAAGTGGTGGAACACTAGGAAGAAAAGAATGTTTTAAAAAAGAAGTACATAATTGGAGGGAAGAGAGTGATGGAGATTATTCACCATGTGCTCAAACAGATTGGCTCATTCCAACAAATGATTCCTATATGTGGTTATTAACACCTGATTCTTTCAGTGAAGATTCATCGTTTCTTATTACAAACGATGGATATGACAGCTACCGTCCTGTTAACCATAGTAATGGTGTATGGCCTACCCTTTATCTTTCCTCTTCTGTGATCCTTTCAAGTAGTACAGAAGACTCTGAAAGTCCATTGGGATCTGAAACAAATCCATACATTTTAACAATGGAATAATGATCTACACATTAAACCACAAAGTGTAAAATATATCAAAAAAAATATTGACCTGGGGGGGGGGGTATATGTGATATGATGAACCTATGATAGAAAGTAGGTTCATTTTTATGAAAAAGAAGAAAACAA
>CANRDF010000020.1 GCA_947629255.1 uncultured Bacilli bacterium | reverse complement strand
TTCGTATGTTCAGATGAGGAACAACTTGATGAATTATATGAAGGAGACAAAATGATGGGTAGTATAAGGAAAGAAGCCAACCAACTTGTAAGTGACCTCGATTTAATGCTCTACTATGATAAAGAAGACTTACAAAGACAAATTGGGGAAGAGCGTTATGAAGATGGCAAACAAGAAGGCGAACAAGCTGGAAAACTTCAAAAACAAAAAGAAGTGGCTAAAAAGATGCTTGAAAAATCAGATATTTCTTATATTGCAGAAGTCACAGGCTTAACAATAGAAGAAATTGAAGCTTTAAAAGATGAAACTGCTGATTAAATTTCAGTAGTTTTTTCTTGACTTATTGTCATCGATATTAATCTAGACTATTTGAAAAATTTGGGTTATAATAATATTAGAAATGCGAATGAATTAGAGAAATTACTTTATTTATTCGTATGTTCAGATGAGGAACAACTTGATGAATTATATGAAGGAGACAAAATGATGGGTAGTATAAGGAAAGAAGCAAACCAACTTGTAAGTGACCTCGATTTAATGCTCTACTATGATAAAGAAGACTTACAAAGACAAATTGGGGAAGAACGTTTCGAAAAAGGTGTGCTTCAAAAACAAAAAGAAGTGGCTAAAAAGATGCTTGAAAAATCAGATATTTCTTATATTGCAGAAGTCACAGGCTTAACAATAGAAGAAATTGAAGCTTTAAAAGATGAAACTGCTGAGGATTAATCGGTAGTTTTTTCTTTGAAATTATTCTCTTGTCTTTCTTTCTTGAATCCGATATGTAATTCGGAGCAAAAGTTTCCAAGGAGCAAATCTTGAAAAAAATAAAGCAAGTTTCATTCTTAAAGTTGGTACAATAATCAGTTTCTTTTGAAACATTTTTTGAATGGCATATTGAGCTACATATTCGCTAGAGGCTCCCTTTACGGCAAAGTGTCCTTTGGCAACTTTCGTAAACTCAGTATTGACAGGTCCAGGACATAATGCGCAAATAACTACTCTACTTTTTCTTCTTCGAAGTTCCTCATAAATAGCCATAGTAAGTTTTAAAATATAGTTTTTTGTAGCATAGTATGTAGATAGTCTTGGCCCAGCTAAAAAGCCTGCTGAACTACAAACATTTAAAATATATCCTTCACCATCGCTTTCCATTTTTCTTAAAAATAGTTTAGTTAAAATATGATAACTGATTACATTTAAATCAATCATTTCTAATTCTCGATCTAAGTCTGTTTCCAAAAATTCTCCAAACAAACCAAAACCAGCATTGTTAATCATGATATCAATCTTTTTGTCTTTCACTTTATCAAATAACTTATAAACATTTTCCTTTTTTGTTAAATCAAGACATATGATGTTTACAGAAACAGAAAGTTCTTTTTTTAACTCTTCTAATCTATCTTTTCTTCTTGCTACTAATATTAAATCAATACCCTTACTTGCTAAAACTCTAGCCATATCTCTTCCAATTCCAGAACTAGCTCCTGTTACTAATGCTAACAAAGTAATCACCTACCTAGCATTAGTATATCAAAAAAATGTGCTTTTAAACAATGATTTAAGGAGTAAGAATAACACGGAAAGTAGAACCAGTATTTGCATACCCATATGTAACAAAAAAATCTGCAATGCCAGCACTAGAACCATATGTATAAGACCCACCACGTACGAACCATGGACTATCAGTATATGAAAAATAAGCTTCGTCTGCATTCCATCCGCTTACTTGTCTTGTTGTATTACTATATTTAACAGAATAAAACGGTCCAAATTCTTTCGTTCCATCTCCTAATTTGCCTCCTTGAAATTGTGTATATACTGTTTGGTATCTGTAGGCATCATAATATTTTTCATCGGGCCATTGAAATCCTTGATTCTCTGTCGTCCATTTAGTGGAATCTTTTGTTAATGTTCCTACAAAATTAGAATTCCGTGAATTGTCATATCCGCTTACTGGATTTCCAGCTTGGTCTACCATAACTCCCATGACATATTCCCATGATCCACCAGCCATATCAAAGACTCCATAATAATTATTTGTTGTGCTTGAAATAATACTTTTTGAATTATTATAATTATTAACATATGTGGTATCTTGTCCTAGAGCATTTCCTTCATATTTATTACATTCTAAATTAGAGCCTGTCCATCCACAAATAGGCTGACTCACAGCAGAACTCCCTGTTACAGAATTACTCGAATTATTAATTCTTACTTCTGTACACTCACCATTACATCTTCCATATTGACTATTTGTTAAATACGCAACGGCTCCCCATTCCATATTTTTCATCATATGACTATCTAAACTTCTTCGATAATCATACGATGTATAGAAAGCTTTGGCTACACTTATTTTTCTCCATGAATAAACATTTGGCTTAATAATAATTTTATTTGAATTAATTTCGTCTTTTTCAGCACCACCTACAGTCCAACCATCTGGTGTAACGTCACTTTCTCCGTCTCCATCTTGGTTATATCCAGTTTCAAACTTCCCGACCCAGAATCCATTGCTATCAAAACTTGTAAATGCTGGATGGGTTAATTTAGTACCTTTTGCGTTTCCTGACTGAATTGGTTTATCTTTGGTTACAAAAGTCACATTGATAGTTTTTGCCTGATTTAATTCTTCTTTTGCTGTTGCATCGCCTATATCTCCAAGCACATTTTCTTGTGGAACACTCGTAAACGCACTTGTTTCTTCCTCGCCATTCCAGATTTCATATTCATATCTTGGTATCCATACAAAATAACTTTCTATATTTTCTTCTGGAATTTGTTGGCCTACTTCATAATCTTCTTTAGTTCTTAATATAACTGCATTGGCCCATTCTTGTTTCGAATAATCATACCATTCGCTTGTTAAATCTGCTTTTAGGGCATGACCATTTTCTTCATCAAAAGTAATGGCTACTAATTCGTTTCCAAGATCAGGTATGGCTTCATTTAATGTACTATCTACATATAATTTATCAAAATATAAATAACATTTTGTTTTAGTCGTGCCAATATCTTTTATTTCAATACTCCATTTTTCTTGATTCCAACTAATATGACTTCTTTTACTGGAATCTGTGACATCTTCACAATAGCTTTTTGAAGTGTCTAAACTATATTCACTATTTTTATTGGGCATATCTTTTTGTAATTCACCATTTATATATACCATGAACCTTAAGTCTCCCATATCTCCTACTTGACCATTAATCACATTCTGATTTGTCTTGACTTCAAAAATAGCAAATGTTCGATAAAATATTACTCCACTTACTAACAATATACAAGCTATGGTGAATACTATAATTCCTATTCTTTTGTTATCTCTTTCTTTAAATCTTTTTAGTTTCATATTCTTCCTACTTTCTGAAACTATTATAGCATATTTTAGTCATATATTCATACTTTTTGCTCTTTTTGCTAATTTTTTTTAAATCAATGGGACAATTGACTTGGTGATTTCTATGATTGATAATAATTTAAAATATTGTCGTGAAGATTTAAAGATGACTCAAACAGAGTTTGGAGATTTATTTGGTGTTTCAAAAGGAACCGTTTCTAGTTGGGAAAATGGATATAGCTTTATGCCTTTAGAAAAATTAATTTCTTTTAGTAATCAATATGGTTATTCTCTAGATTTTATTTGCAACTTATCTCATGATTCTGAAAAATCGAATAAACTAAAAAATACAGATAAAAAACAAATTGGAAAAACATTAAGAAATTTAAGAAAAAGTTTACAACTATCTCAAGATGAATTTTCTAAAAAATGCAATATTCCTCAATCTACTTATAGTCATTATGAAATAGGATATAAAATGGTCACCACTTTGAATCTATACTCTATTTGTAAAACATATCATGTTTCAATGGATACTTTACTAAGTAATAATTAATTTAAAACAAAAAAATGTGCTTTTACACACTCTTTTTCATTTTAATTGCTTCTTTAGAGTATTAAACACTTCAGGTAATTCTTCATAGTGATAATAATTCTTTTCCAATTCATTTTCTATTTTTACAATTTTGCATTTTGAAAAATCTTGAAGTTTTCCTGTTTGAATATTAAAGATTTGTCCTTCTGATACTTGAAAACCTAAAACAGAGCAAAGATATTCGAGATTATCTGGACTTAAATCATAATAAATCGCATATAAATTCACATATTCTCTTGGAAAATGATAACGTTCTAAACCTTTTTGCATAAAATATTCCCAATGAATTTCACAGAAATATGGAATTGGAACATTTTCTTTCTTCGCATGACAATCTTTTAAAGTGACAAAAGGAATATCAACAATTTTATCGTGATTGACAATGGCTTGAAATCTTGTGTTATCGTAAACTCTTTCCATGATTGTTCCAATATAATCTTGTTTAGAAACGGTATAACATTTCTTTTGTAAAAATGGTGAATGAACTTCATATAGAAAATTATCTCCTATGAAAGAACTTGCTAATATTGCCTGACTAAAGTTTAACTTATCTTCTTTTTCATCTTTCATTTTATTTAATCTTCTCTTAATTTGTAATAATTGTTCTTTCATGTATGCTCACCCTTTATAATATATGTAAATTTAACTTCTTCTTTCTAAAATTTCTACTAAATTTGGTAATATTTGTTTCTTACGGGAAACAATATTTGGAATAAACATTCCCTCTTCTACTTCGGAAATATCAAAACTATCTTCAATAATGGTCTTAGCATCTTCATTATAAAGAACATAAGAGCCATTTTTCACAACATCCGTAATAAATAAAGTCACTGCTTTGTAATTTCCTTTAGCAATTTGATTTAATTTATCCACATACTCACTTAAATGTTCTTTCATGTTTTCAAAATCCATTGTAATCACTTGACTGATACCTAAGTTTTCACTTCCCGCTTTGTAAGATTTAAAGTCTTGATAAATCACATCTTCAATTTCCATACCTTCAATGGAACTTCCAGCTTTTAACATTTTGTAACCATAAGTCTCATAATTTTCTTCACAAATCTTGGCTAATTCTTCCACCACTTTTTTATCCATTTCGGTCGTTGTTGGACTTTTTAAAATCAAGGTATCTGATAGAATTGCCGACATCATAATTCCTGCAATATCTTTTGGAATGCGAACATGACTTTCTTCAAAAAGTTGATATAAAATGGTACAAGTACTTCCCACTGGCATACTACGGAAATTGATTGGAATATTAGTACCTATCGCGCCAAGGTTATGATGGTCGATAATCTCCACGATACGGGCTTCATCAATTCCTGGTACACTTTGCTCTAGGTTGTTATGGTCAACTAAAATAACATCTTTTTTATCATAATGAGAAATATCCGTAATCCGAATTAAACCAAGACATTCATTTTTCTTATTTAAAATTGGATAATTTGTAAATCCTTTCTTGGCGGCATCTTCCACAAAATCCGTTAGATAATCAAGTTCATGAACCACAGATGGGGATAGATTTACTATCAACGTTTTTACATAGTTACTAAGTGTAATTTGATTACATGTATTATACGTATCAAAGTTACTACTGATGACACTTACATGATTCTTCTTTGCAAGTTCTAATAAGTTTTTATCAAGTGTAAAGTTATTTGTCAAAATCAGTAAAGCAATTTTACATTCTAAAGCATGTTCAATCACTTTGTAACGATTCCCGACAATTAAGATATCACTGGAAGATAAAGGTGTTGTTTCAATAAAAGTTTGACTTTGGTAACTTCCGGCAATTAAAGTTCCATCAAATTCATCATGAAACTTCAATATCTCTGTTCCATGTAAAGCATTCACAATATGTTGATAACTGGTATGTAAATGTTCTCTTGATGTTTCAAAAAAGAGCATGGCAATTTCTTTTAAAGTGATAAGACTTTTTAAATGTTTGTTTTCATCAATGATTGGAACTGCCGTACAATGTTTTTCTTGCATGTAGTCAATGACTTCTTTTAAAGATGCATATTCATTTAGCATAACTCCTTTATTATAATGCACGTTACGAAGTTGAACCTTTACATTATTTAAATAATCCGGTTCTTTCACTCCAAAATGTTTTAATACAAATTGAGTTTCTTTAGTTAAGTGTCCTAAAACTTTAGGAATGGCATTCTCCCCTTTTTGATTTTTTAAATAAGATAAAGCAATAGCTGCACATACACTGTCTGTATCAGGGTTTTTGTGTCCAAAAATATAAATCGATTTCATATTCATTACCTCACTAGCTAGATAATGATATCATAAATTATTTGTTTTTCCTAGTAAAAATGAACATTTCTTGTTAGAATATTTTTGAAATTATTACATTTGTACATACATTATAGTCATGTGTTGAACAAATGTAATATGTAGTTAAGAATTTGGAGGAAAGAATGAGAAAAATTTATGATTTAAATCATTATAAAAAAGTGCTGAGATTCCTTGAAAATAAATTAAAAGAAAATCATTTTTAGCATAAAATTACCAAAAAGGTTAACAATAATAATAGCCAAACAAATTGCTTGTCTTATCTATGTATTGGTGTTAAAATAAAAACAATTATAAAAAGCAAAAGCAGAAATTTAGAAAGGAATTAAAAAATGAGAAATATAGATACATTAACACCAATTTTTTATATTTCAGATAAGAATAAAAAAATGATAAAAAAGATTGAAAAACAACTTGATTCCTTTCATATTAATGATATTGATAGAAAAAAAATGTTACATAAGAAATCTAAAGTTCGTTCTATTTATTCATCTTTAGCAATCGAAGCAAATTCTTTATCCTTAAAATCAGTAGAAAGTATTGTTGAGAATAAACCTGTTCTAGGTAGTAGAAAAGAAATTCAAGAAGTAAAAAACGCAAATGAATTATATGAACATATCACGGAATATAATTGGAAAAATGAAAATGATCTTTTAAAAGCTCATACATTAATGATGAAGTATTTTGATGACGATAATGGATATTACAGAAATCATGGTGAAGGAGTTAAAAGAGGAAATGAAATTATTTATTCAGCTCCTCAATCTATATTAGTTCCCTCTCTTATGAAAAATTTATTTGAATTTCTAAGGGACAGTGAAAATAACATACACCCTCTTGTTTTATCCGCGATATTTCATTATTATTTTGTCACTATTCATCCATTTAGTGATGGAAATGGGCGAATGGCAAGATTTTGGGTAAGTTTGATGTTAACTCATTGGAACTCAAAGTTTGAATTTATTCCCATTGAAGAAGAAATATATTTAAGAAGAAAAAAATATTATGACTCTATTTCTGAGTGTCATTTGAATGGAAATGCAAATGTGTTTATTGATTTTATGTTAAAATGTATTCTTTCATCATTGAAAAAAACTACCCAGAAAACTACCCAGAATATAAAGTTAAATTCTAATCAAGCAAAAATAATAGAATATATAAAAGCAAATCCTCATATGACTCGAAAGGAACTAGCCATTCTTTTAAATATAACATCGGATGGAGTAAAATATAATTTAAAAAAACTAGTAGATTATGGTATGATAGAAAGGATTGGTCCAGATAACGGAGGTTATTGGGAGTTAAAATAAATATCATTTTGCATACCAAGGAGGGATTTAAAATGTTTGAACTTATTTCTAAATATAAACCAAGTGGGGACCAGCCAAAGGCTATTCAAGAACTTGTGGACGGAATCAATCAAGGAAAAAAGCATCAAGTTTTACTAGGTGCAACTGGAACAGGAAAAACTTTTACGATTGCCAATGTCATCGCGAGTGTGAACAAACCTACTCTTGTTCTTGCTCATAACAAAACTTTAGCAGGTCAACTTTATGCTGAATTTAAAGAGTTGTTTCCGAATAATCATGTGGAGTATTTTGTCAGTTACTACGACTATTATCAACCAGAAGCCTATGTTCCATCAAGCGATACGTATATTGAAAAAGATTCTTCTATAAATGATGAGATTGACGAACTTCGTCATGCTGCGACAAGTGCTTTAATTAATTATACTGATACCATTGTTGTGGCCTCTGTTTCTTGTATTTATGGTATTGGTGAAAAAGATGAGTATAAAGAAAAGATGCTTATTTTGACAGTAGGAGATGCGATTCGAAGAAATGACATTATTAATAAACTGATTGATATGGCATATGAAAGAAATGACATTGATTTTCACCGTGGGACTTTCCGGGTTCGTGGAGACATTATTGATATTGTTCCCGTGAATGAACATGCTCTTGGTGTTAGAATTGAATTATTTGGAGATGAGATTGACTCCATCAGACGTTTTGATCCTGTAACTGGTGCGATTGTCAAAAATATTAAGAGTACAACGATTTCTCCAGCAAGTCACTTTGTTACTAGTGATGAAAAAATGAAAGAAGCGATTCACCGAATTGAGCTTGAACTAGAAGGACGATTAGAAGAATTAAAATCTCAAGGGAAATTAATTGAAGAACAACGGCTTCGAGAAAGAACGAATTATGATATAGAAATGTTAAAAGAAACGGGTTTTTGTAGTGGTGTTGAAAATTACTCTCGGCATCTTGCTCTTCGTGGTGAGGGAGAAACTCCTACTTGTTTGATTGACTTTTTCCCAGAAGATTTTTTACTTGTTGTAGATGAGTCCCATGTTACTCTTCCTCAAGTGCGTGGTATGTATAATGGAGATCGTCAACGAAAAATGACTCTTGTAGAATATGGTTTTCGTCTTCCAAGTGCCTTAGATAACCGACCTTTAAAGTTTGATGAATTTGAATCGAAAATCAAACAAGCCATTTATGTTTCAGCAACACCAGGGGATTATGAACTTGAAAAAACAAATCACAAGTTTGTCGAGCAAATCATTCGTCCGACTGGCCTACTTGATCCGACGATTGAAGTGAAACCGAGTGAAGGACAAATTGACGATATTTTAGAGCAAATACGTATCCGAATGAGTCAAAATGAACGTGTTTTAATTACAACTCTTACCATTCGTATGAGCGAAGAACTTACGAATTATTTAAAAGAAATGAATATTAAAGTTGCTTATTTACATAATGAAGTAAAAACTCTAGAACGTCTTAAGATTATTCATGATTTAAGAGCTGGAATCTATGATGTTGTCGTTGGAATCAATCTTCTACGAGAAGGAATTGATATTCCAGAAGTGAGTCTCATTTGTATTTTAGATGCAGATAAACAAGGTTTTCTTCGAAGTACACGAAGTTTAGTCCAAACGATTGGTCGATGTGCTAGAAATGCCAAAGGTCATGTTATTATGTATGCAGATGAAGTTTCTGATTCGATGGAAGAAGCGATTACAGAGACAAAAAGACGTCGTGGCATTCAAGAAAAATATAATGAAGAACATCATATTACTCCTAAAACAATTGTCAAAGAAATCAAAGATGTTGTGACAAATGAAATTAAAGAAACAGTTAAAAAGAAAACTATTTCTAAGAAAGAAAAAGACCGTATGATTTTAGATTTGGAAGCAGAAATGAAGAAAGCCGCTCAAGCCCTTGACTTTGAACGTGCCATGGAATTACGTGATATCATATTTGAAATGAAAAGTGAGTAACTAAAAAAAGCCAATGAAGGCTTTTTTTAATTGCATTTTTTTAATCTGTAAATATTTGAACCCAATAGATTTTACCATTTACAACAGCTTTTCCAATCCCAATATGTCTATAATCAGAATTAGTCATATTTTTATAATGTCCTGAAGAATTTTTCCATCCTTCTGACACTGCTGCCGCATTTGCATAGCCAAAAGCAATATTTTCGGCTGCTGCTCCATTTATATTTTCTTCCTCTAATATTTGAAAACAAGGTTTTCCATTTGGTCTTGTATGAGAAAAATTATTAGACCAACCCATTTCTATTGCACGAACCGTTGCCAAAATAGATAATGTTTCATCCAAAACTAAAGGACTTGCTGATACTTCACTTCGATACTGATTGACATATTTTAAAACTTCTTTTAACTCATTCACATTTTGTTGATATAAAGTTTTTGCTTCTGGTTTCATCTCGGCTGTTGTCGCATTAAATGTAGAATAATCTATATTTGTTGTTGTTTTCTCTCCTACTTTTTCTTTAGAGTTATCGCTGTAATAATTATAAGTTGTCGTCGTTGTATAAGTAATCGTCGTGCCATATTTTTTCTCTACTTTTGTTGTAACTTCATCTTTCTTTTCGACAAATGTTTTTGCTGGTGGTGCTGGAGTTGGTGTTTGACTTGAAATTGAATTTGGTGCATCTGCACTTATCACTAATTTACCAATTACTTTTGTTTTATTTCCATAATCATCTTCTACTGTAATTGGCACTTCATAAGTTCCTTCTACACTTGTATCAACTTCTGTAGATAAAATGAATGAATAATCCGATTCGTCTTCAACAAAATCCACAAAATCTTCTATCTTAATCTCACTATTGGGCAAAATAACAAGAGTTTTTAATTTAACAACAGGTGCAGTTGTATCACTCACTATAATGGTTTGATTTTCTAATTTGTATTGTCCACATGTTACTGTATATTGATATTTGCCTACTTTTTTAGAATTTAAATCTGTGTTTACTTCACAACTTTCTATATCAATAGGATTTGATACTGTAACAAACATATTTGGAGATGTTGTGTCAATATCTGCACCTAATTCTACATTTTTAAGTAATGGTGTTATAGTTACTTCTTGCTTTTTCGTTTGAATTGTTAATGTCGTTTCTTTTTTAGAAACATTTTTACTATCATCTTCTGTTAAAATCACAATTTTATATGTTCCAGCAGCTTGATAACTACCCATTTCCTCTGATTCATAAGAATAATGACAAGTCGAACTTATATCTTTACAAGATTCAATAAAGTTTTCAATTGTATATGTTGCACCTTCCTCGATACTCACTTCTTTTAAATTCACTTCAGGAGCTATAGTATCTTCAAATTTTAAAATAGATGTATACTCTTTTTCGCCTACAGTCATTTTTACATCATAGGCACTAACCTTTGTATTATCGATCTTTTCTACTTTTTCTTCTTGAATAAAAAATTCTATTGTTCCTTCTTCTTTTATTCCAAAATCTTTTAAAGTTGGAATTTCACTTCCTGTTTCTCTTATTACTTCTGATACAATCTTAATATCCTCTTTTGATGACTCTAATTCTGGATCATTCTTTTTCTGAACTGTAATAACCGTAAATACTACTACTAAAGTAATTATTAGAGAAGACGTTAATAAAATATAAATCCACTTCTTATTCATTCTACTGCACCCGTTCCATTCTACTATAAACATTATATTCTAGAAAATTTAAAAAAGCAAACTTTTAATATGCTAAATTTGAGAAAAAGGTATATAATATATATCAAGCAATAGTCGTGGCGACTTTACGCCTAGTGTCATTGCTTTTTATTTTCCATTTTCCAAATTACAAAAATCAATCATATTAAAAGCAGATATCTTATAAAACATCTGCTAAATTGGTAAATTCGTATAGAAGATTTTTATTAGAAGAATTCAAAGTTGTATTTTCATCTAACCATAACTGTATTTCGTAATTTTTTTGAGTCGCGTCACTTAAAGATCCTTTATCAAACACAAAATAGTAATAATTATTGTCTTCTTTGGCATAAAAGTCTTTTAAATAAGAAACTTCATGATTCAAAGCAATCTTAATATTTTGATAATCTAATGTAGAAGCTTTATCAATTTTAAGACCAAATACATAATGAGTATTTAAATGAGTTCCATTTTGTATTTGAATTTTCTTTGGAACAAGACTCTCTAAAGCTTCTTCATCTTTCATGGGTGCAAGTAAATATCTACTTTCTTTTACAATATCAACATAAGCATAAGAACGATTATTATCTACACTATTCATAGCTTGTACTACTTCTCCATTACGGAATGAATCCCATAAGAAGAAAGAGACAGCCACAAAGCCTAAAGTAAGACCAATTTCTAATACTTTTAAACGTATTATCTTATTTAAATTATTCATAACAAACCCCCTATGAATAAATGAATTATATCACAAAAAGCAAAAAATGTCAAATTTGTGTCCAAATTATGTACAACAATCGTACAGCAATTGACAATCAAAATGTTTTAAAAATTAATTTTAATGATTAAATTTTTATTTTTATATGTTGCTTTAATGAATCCATCATTTAATTCTACTAATTGTTTGGCTATGGAAAGACCAACACCAGAATTTTTACTTCCGTTTTCTACGGTATAATATCGATCAAAAATTTTTTGAACACTTATCTTATCTAAAGAAGAGGTTTGATTTACAAATAAAATTTCGCCATTATCAAGTAAACTTATTTTTAAATCTTTCTCTGTATATTTAATCGCATTCGATAAGATATTTTCAAAAATACGCATGAGCATGATTGCATCTATATTTCGATAAATTTTTTGTTTTGAAATTTCTATTTTAGGTATGATGTTCTTTTCTTTTAATAAAGCATAGTAACTTACAATTACATTTTCTAATATATCATTAATACAGACTCTTTCTTTTTTTAAGGTTTCTTTGGTATCTAAACATTTCGAATAATCAAAAAGTTGTTCTGTTAATGAAATGATATTCTCTGTTTTTTCTTTAATAATTTGCAAATAATTACGTTCTTTGGAAGTTAATTTTTCTTTTTCTAACAAACTCACATAACCTTTGATAGCTGTTAAAGGAGTTCTTATATCATGAGAAATGTTGGAAACTATCTTTTCTAGTTCTTGATTTCCATTTTTATATTGGAGTTCTAGCTTACGAAGTTTTTTTAAATCTTTGTTTAAAGCATGAACAAACTTATTTACGTCGTTATCTGATGTATTTGTTGTGATCAGAAGATTGGTTTCTTTCATTTTTTTCTCTAATTGTTTTGTGATATCTTTTAAAATTCTTTTTATTTTCATATAACAAATGATGAGAAAGATTATGATTAAGACTAAAAAACAAATTAATAAAATTATCATACCTTAGTCTCCTCTTCTATTAAAATGATTTTCTATTCATATATAGAATTCCTAAATAGTTTATGATTCCGATGAAAGCAAGAGAATTTAACCATAAAACTTGATAGTTTCCAACGAAATTATTGATAAGGAAACTTTGACCAATGGGAATACTGCTTAAAACGACTTCATATAGTAAATGAAATGAACTTGAAATATCACTTGTATATTTCATAATTAGATTCGAACAAACAATCATTCCCCATATCACGACAATAAAAGAAATGGAAATGGAAGATATTTTATCAAATAACATTCCAATAAAAGTGAATAAAGAAGCATAACTGATACTAAGAAAAATAGAGTCTATAATATAGAATGATAAGGTGTCTATAGGAATCGTGATTTCAGGAACCATAATGAAACCTATAAGAACAGCTCCTATCACAAAAGCTAATGAAAATAGGATACTTACTACTGTGTTCGTAACTAAATTTACTAGATAGATGTGACTTCTTTTATGACCTATGACAATCATGTTTTTGATGATGCCATTTTGATGGAACGGGGCTAGAAACGTGGTTGTAAAAATCGGTAAAATAATCCATGTGCTTTCTAAGAAAAGAAATAAAACACTCCCTAATTCATTTGTACAATTCACGCATCGTTCAGGATGAAAGCCATTATAATTGATATAGAAATAGATTCCTAATAAAAACATAATACTTAGTAAAATCCAAAAGCATTTGCTTTTCTTGAGGCGATACCAATTGGCATACATTAAATTAGTCATTTTCATCACCTACAATCTTTAAAAAATAATTTTCCAGTGATTCATTCTTTTCTTTTATATCTAGAATAGTACATTCTTTTTTGGATAAGTCTAACACCATCTTCGATATATTGATGTCTCCATATAAAACGATTTGATTTTTGTTTAATACTTCATACTCTATTTTCTTCTTTTCTAAATACTTTACTGTTTCAGTCATGTTATCTGTTTTGATTTCGATTTTCTTTTTTAATTTTTGATTTAATTCTTCTGCTGTGATTTCTTCCATTAATTTTCCTTCATGAAGAAAACCATAAACTGTAGCTATTTTGAATAATTCATCTAAATAATGACTGGATACTAAAATCGTGATTCCCTTCATGCGATTCAGTTTCAAAATTAATTCCCTTATATCAATAATTCCTTCTGGGTCTAATCCATTGATCGGCTCATCTAGAATCAAAAAATCTGGGTTTGAGGCAAGAGCAATCGCGATTCCTAATCTTTGTTTCATTCCTAAAGAAAAGTTGATTACTTTTTTATTTTCTGAATCTTTTAAACCAACCAAATTTAGTAGTTCATCAATTCCATCTAAACTTGGCATACCAATGATTTTGTACTGATAAATAAGATTTTCTTTCGCGGTCATATTTTCAAATAAGGCTGGAGTTTCGACCATGGCACTTAACCTTTTTCTTGTTTCATAAATTTCTTTTTCTTGATAGCCTACCCCATAAATCGAATAGGTTCCTTTTGATGGAGAAACTATTCCTGTTAACACTTTCATTAAAGTTGTTTTCCCAGCCCCATTTTTGCCAATTAAACCATAAATAGAACCCGCTTTGATGTGCATATTGACGTTATTTAAAGCATAAAAATGTTTATACTTCTTTGCAAGATGCTTTGTTTCCAATATATATTTCATATCTTTCCTCCTAAGGATAAATTTACCTAAAAAAGGTTAACATTTCAGTTAAGAAATGGTTAAGATTTGGTTAAGATTTTTAATCGCTTAGTTTATAACCGATTCCCCAAACAGATTCAATATACTTATGATTGGAATATTCACTTATTTTTTTGTTTAGATGACTGATATGAACTTTTAAAGAATTTTCATCGCAATCTTCAGTGGTTTCAGAAATAAGTTCTAATAATTCATTCTTTGATATGACTTGATTTTGGTTTAACAATAATTGTTTTATGATGGAGTATTCGGTTTTGGTGAGTTTTATTTTATTTTGATTCACAAGTAAAGTGTAGTTGTCATTTAATAAAGTTATTTCTTTATACGATAACTCTTGATTTCTCTTTTTGCTATTACGTAAATGAACTTTGATTCTAGCCAGCAATTCTTCATTACAAAATGGTTTCGTTATATAATCTACTGCTCCATTTAATAAGTTTTCTACTTTATCTTTCATCGATATTTTAGCACTTAACACAATAATGGGAATCTCTCTTACTTTTTTAATAATTTCTTCACCATTTAAACCAGGAAGCATGAGGTCTAATAGTATGAGATCTGGACTTTCTTTTTGAATCATATAGATGGCTTCGGTTCCTGAAAAAGCATCGACCACTTGATAGTTTTCCTCTGTTAAAAGTTCTTTTATTAAATTATGAATACTTTGATCATCTTCTACAATTAAAATCTTTTTCATATTATAACACTTGCTTTCTAGATTTCTTTCTTTAATAGAATTATATAGCAAATTTTAGAAAAAGAAAATAAATGAATTGGTTTGTGCATAGTTTTCCTTTAAGAAGTTAAAATAGTAAAGAGGGACTATTATGAACAAAAATTTAAAAAAATATCAAGAAAAAAGAAATTTTGAAAAAACCAAAGAACCTGCTCCTAAACAAATCAAAAAACATAAAAAACTTCGATTTGTCGTGCAACATCATTTGGCTAGACGGGATCATTATGATTTGAGACTTGAATGGAATGGAACTTTAAAAAGTTGGGCGGTTCCAAAAGGTCCTTCTTACAATCCAAAAGACAGAAGACTTGCGGTTCAAGTGGAAGATCATCCTTTTGATTATCGGAACTTTGAAGGAACAATTCCGAAAGGACAGTATGGTGGTGGAACTGTAATGATTTTTGATGAAGGATACTGGGAACCTCAGTCAAAAGAAAACTTAGATTTTAATAAATCGATTAAGTTTACTTTACATGGATCAAGATTAAAAGGAAATTGGGCTTTAGTGCATATGAAAGACGATAACTGGTTACTTTTAAAAGAAAAAGATCCCTATGTAAATGAATTAGATATCAAAAATTATAAAACTTCTATTCGATCAGGAAGAACGATGAAAGAAATTGAACAAAATGTGGTCAAAAAGAAAACAAGTAAAAAAGATTTTATTGTAGAAGGTGTTGCAATCTCAAATCCAGATAAACTTATTTTTTCAAAGCCTAAAGTCACTAAGTTTGACATTGTCCTTTATTATCAAAAAATCGCGAGACGAATGCTTCCTTTTTTAAATCATCGGCTTATAAGCACGGTGAGATGTCCGAGTGGAATAAATGGGGATTGTTTTTTTAAGAAACATTTAGAAACAAAAAGTGATGGAATTGCTAGAATTCATGTACCTAGTGATAAGGACAAGAAAACAGATTACTATTATATTAAAGATATCAGTGGACTTATTAGTGAAGTGCAAATGAATAGTTATGAGTTTCATATTTGGGGTTGTAAAGCAAATAAGCTTAGTAAACCTGATATGTTAGTTTTTGATTTAGATCCTGACGAAAACATGAGCTTAGATAAAGTTCGTGAGGGTGTCAAAGATTTAAAAAGTATTTTGGATGAACTTCATTTAGTTTCTTTCTTAAAAACAAGTGGTGGAAAAGGTTATCATGTCGTAGTTCCTATTCAATCTTTAAAATCTTGGACTTCATTTCGAAAATTTGCTAAAAACATCGCGGAAATTATGGAAATGAAATGGCCTCAGAAATATGTAAGTAATATGCGTCTTAAAAACAGAAAAGGTAAAATTTTTATTGATTGGGTTCGAAATACCAAAATGGCAACTAGTGTTGCTCCCTATTCCATTCGGTTGAAAAAGACTCCAAGTGTTTCAATGCCTATTTCTTGGAGAGAACTTGATAAAGTGAGTCCAAGTGAGATTACAATGGAAGATGCTATTCAAAGATTAAAAAGAAAGGACCCTTGGGAAAATTTTTTTGATATACAACAATAAAAAAAGAAAGATGTTTGTCTTTCTTAAGTCATAGATTCACGAAGTTTTCGAATTCTTGCAATATCAATTTCAGTGGTGTTAGCAATATCTTCATCACTTTTCCCTTTGGATATCATTTTTTGAATCAATTTGTTTTCACCACGTTCTTCACCAATAGTAATTCCACGTTCTTCACCACTTTTTTCACCTTTCCAAAAGGCAATCTTTTGGTTCCATGCATCATGATCAAAATCTTCTCTGTTTACACAAGATCTTATTAATTTGGCAATTTCTTCATTCATTTTCTTATATATACTCCCTTCACTTTCAAAAGTTGCTCGTTCTTCACTATTTTTAGCCTTTAAATACTTTAAAAATGTGACATAATCTTTTGTTCTTTCACCATGATTATAGTCTACTTTGTCTAACATGTCAAGCCTTATGATTACAACTTCCAACATTTCGTTAAGAGGAAACACTGTTAAAGCACTTTCACATTTTTTCTCTAAAATAGAATCATTTAAATTCTCGACAATGTTGATTTGTCTTATTTTTTGTACCTTTTTATACTTTTTCTTTTTTACTAAATATAAATAACATAAGTTAAAAATATAATAAGTACTTTTTATCATTTCAAACATTCCAAAATTTCTGTAAGCTTCGACATTAGTGATGATTTTAGGCTCCATAAGTAGAATATCCACTCGATTTGTTTTGGATTCATTATTTTCTTTTTCTAATGTTTCTTCAAATAGAAGTTGAAACTTATCTTTCAGAGAACCTTCTTTTAAGTTCAAATAACATTCTAGAAAATATTCCATAGCATAAATGTTTTCAGGTTTACCAAAGAAATTAATAAAAGTGGTATCATCCATTAAACTTTTGTCCATTACATCTAGTCCTTTCTAAGAAGTCCATTTTTTAGTGTTACAAAAATATCCTTCTATTTATATATACAAAAAAAATTGTCGATTTCCTTTTTTTCGAAGCCAATTTCTTTAAAAAAATTAAATATTTTACATTTACTTTACATTTTTAACCATTTTTATTATTTTGATTTACATGTATTAAAATGTAAAAGAGTAAAGATTTTTCTCTACTCTATTTTTATTCAAGTTCTATTTTTATTCCTAAAACACCATATTTTTCTTGTTCTTCTTTTGAATAAAATTTTTCTAATGTGTCTAGTAATTTCTTTCTGGTCATATTTTTATCAGCTAAAACGGAAATATCAAAATCTTCCATCAGTTCTTCAAAAGTAGAATACCTTAATAGACCTACTACTTTTGCTTTAAAGCTTTCTTTTAATTCGGGTTCTTTTATAAATTCAATGATATCTCCTAATTTTAAATTCTGTCTTTTTTCATCATAAAGTCTTAATTCTATTCTCTTAGTCCCGTACAAGATGTCATCATAATACTTTGGTTGTAATTTCATTTTATATTCCATAAAGTATCTCCTTAATTATTGATTCCATGATGAACATTTGGAGTATCCATTGTAATAGGACGGAAGGTATAGCCATGAGCAAGGCCGTATTCAATTACGGATGCCACTGCATCTACACTGAAAGATTTGATATCATGTTGCAAAACCATATAAGTACTATTATTTCCTAAAGCTTTTATAATATTTGAATAGACAGCACTTGATGTATATGCTCCTCCTGCATCTCCGCTTTCTACATTCCAATCAAAGTAACGAAAGCCTTTTGCTTCTACCGCTTTTGTAAGCGTACTCATAATATGAGCACCATTGTCGTAGCTTCGACTCACTGTATTGGAACTTCCACCAGGGAAACGAATAATCATTGATTTTTGGCCTGTGATTCTTTCTACTTTACTTTGAATTGCATATAAATCATCAAAATAAGTTTGTTCACTTGCATAAATCGAATAGTTATGGCTATTTGTATGAAGTCCAATCGTGTGTCCTTCTTGATAGGCTCTTAAAATAACATTGTCATAGCCTTGTGTAAGCCCTTGATTTGTGACAAAGAATGTAGCTTTCACATTATATTTTTTTAGAATATCTAATAATTTAGAAGTATAAGCGCTTGGTCCATCATCAAAGGTTAAATAAATACTTTTGCCATTTGGAGCATTATAATCATTTTTCGCATAAACAAAAACGGTTCTTGTCGCGGTGGAAAGAGTTCCTTTGGAATCAGTAACTTTATATTTTATTTTGTATTCTCCAGCTTTTTTGGTATCCACTGATCCACTTACTATTATCTTGCTTGTTAAGTCTCCATCACATATATCTGTACTTGTGGCTCCCTTCTCTTCATACGTTCCATTTAAAGGAACATACATGGTAGTATTTCCATTGAGGGTAATTACAGGTCCATCGTCTTTTTCTGTGGCATCCACTTCTTTCGTTGTTTGATTTCCAGAGGAATCTGTTACTGAAAAATAGATTTTCCCATCTTTTCCAATTACTTCCATTTTATCTGTTAAGTCTCCATCATAGTTATCTTTCGCGGTGGCATAAGACTCTTTTACTTCTCCACTTGGGCAATAAAAGTATTCGCTTTCCGTGACTTCAATCGTTGGAGATTCCTCATCAATCACTTTCACCGTTTGTTCTTCCACAAGTTCTTCATGATCTACTTGATACGTATAAGTAACATTATACTCTCCAACAGCATTTGTGTTTACTTCTCCATTTATTTCTGGTTTTACATCTTCACAAGAAAAGATATTTCCATAACATATGTTTCCATACATTCCTTCAAATTTACTTTGAAGAGGAATTTCAATCACACTTTCAAACTCTTTCACTTTAAATTTTGGAGCAAAAAGGGTATAGCATGAAATGGGAATGACAACAAGTAATAAGATACTTAATAAAATGAGTAATATTTTTTTATTTTTATCTAACTTTTTCATACTTCTACTCCATTAATTTCTAATTCTATTATTCTCCTATGTTATTTACAATATACTTTGGTTCTGGATATTTACTTGTTGACACAAAACCGCTTGGCATGTTAATGATTTGTGGGATACGATTTACAATATCAGCACAAGTAAGTTCTACGGTACTAGGAGAATCATTACGAACTGTAGTTGTTGGTTCACCAAAAATAGTCCATTCGTTTAAATCACTTTCTTCTTTGGTATAGATTTTACCAATACATTCTACTTCTAAAATAATATTTTCTTTTGTCATACATGTAACAATGGCATTCATTCCTCTTACCATTCCACTTTTAACTGTCATTCCAAGGGTCTCACTTGTTAAATCACTTTCAGTCATGACTGGTATACATTCTTGTTTGGTATTTATAATTTCTAAACCAAGTTTATCAGCAAGCCAACCAACGACATTCCACATATAGCTTGGAAAGAAATCTTTTTTGTCCATTAATTCTTTATATTCTGCTTCACTCATCCCATTGTATGTTGCAATTTTCGTTTCAAATTCTTCTTTGGTAAGTCCTGCTCCATGAGCATCCGCAAGAGCAATTCCATAATCTTCGACATTATAAGAACTGACTCCTTTGATTTTTGTAATACGATGAGTAGATGCACAGATACTGGTGACCATATTTCCCCAGAAAATATCTTGATATCCACAACCCGTCACGGTTACATGAAAGGCTTTGGCAAGAGAATCTAACTCATTATATAATATCGGATTCGAATTGCTTGGATAAAATGCTTCTTCACAAGTCGTTAAAACATTCACTCCATTTTTAATACAAATTCTTAAAACTTCTTCGATATCATTTAAGAAACTCATTGTCGTGACAATGGCAACCTCTGGTTTGGTACTTTTTAATAAGGCATCAAGTTCTTTCACATGACTTATGGTTACATGCTTACTTTCTGTTCCCATAATGGAACCGATATCTTTGCCAATTATTTTGTCACTTACGTCAACGGCACCGACAATCGTTCCGCCTTTCTCATAAACATATCTCATGATATATTTACTCATTTTTCCACATCCGATTTGAAATACTTTAATCTCTTTCATAGTCTAGCCCCTTTCCTCTAAATTCACATTTTCTTCAGTGATTAAATCTTTAAATTCTATTTTAAATCGTTCAATTTCTTTTTTCTTAACATCTTCATAGATGTTTTTTGCATTACAAATGGCTTTATAAATATGTTTCATTTTCACTGTACTTTCGTTTTCAAATAAAGCATAGGTAAATGCATTAGATAATATTGTTAAACAGATATCTGGATAACGAGATGCAACTTCATAGACTCTTTTGTATTCGTCTGTCATCTCAACAATAAACTTCATAATTCGTTCTTTTACAAAATCTGAATAATCTAAAGTTACACCAATTTGTTTTTCTAATTTTGGAATTGTTCCCATTAATATTTTCACAGTCGTTGGTTTATCGGTTTCTAACACATCAATTTTCTGAAATCGTCTTAAAAATGCTCGGTCTCGTAAAATATAAGTTTCATATTCTTCTGTTGTTGTTGCGCCGATCATTTTAATAGCTCCTCGGTCTAGTCCTGCTTTTAACATATTAGCAAAATCAACACCACCATTTTGTTCAGTGTTTTTATTGACCAAAACATGAGTTTCATCAATAAATAAAATAGTTTTTTCTCTTTGGTTTAGTTCTTTTACAAGTAAATCAATTCTATTTTCTGTTTGGCCATCTGTATTTACAGAACCAAGTAACGAAGTGATGTTTATTTTAATGATTTCCCATCCTTTAAGGGCATTCGGAACCATATCTTTTTGAATTCGATAAGCAAGTCCTTCGACAATCGCGGTTTTTCCTATACCAGGTTTACCAACCAGTAATGCACTTTTCTCTGGGGTTAAAAGAGTTAAGATACATTGTTTAATTTCATTATCCCTAGCAATAGCTGGGTCTGTAATGTATTCTTTCTTGGTTAAAACCTCTCCATATCGTTCAATCATACTAACTTCTAAATGTAATTCTTCCACTAGAACCACCTACTGTAATTATTTTATCACAAAGTCACTTAAATTACACTTGTTTTTCATAAAAAATATGTGATAATTCACATCAAAAAATTATTTTTTATTTGATACAAAAAACAGCATATAATGGAATTGATTTTATATTATTTTCAAATCCCAATTTCTAGTTGAAAATCTTATCATATATTTGGGTTTATATTTTACATTTTGCCACTTTTTATGGGTATAATTTTTCAAAAATTGCCACTTTTTGCGGGTGTGATTTGTAAAAACATTAGAAAATAACCAAAATTTGTTACTATTCACAGCCCATGATAAAGACACGACAAAGAATTAGCTAATTAGCTAATCTTTTTTTGTTCAAGAATC
>CANRDF010000019.1 GCA_947629255.1 uncultured Bacilli bacterium | reverse complement strand
ATGAAAAAAATATCTAAATTTACAGGATTAGCCATAGAGGATGTCCAGAAAATAAAAAACGAATTGAAAAAGGAAAGCATTGCATGAGCTTAAATATTTTTTAAATGGATTTAAGGACAAATCAAAATTGTAATGTTTGTAGGGAGATTAGGTAAAAAATAATTGACAATCGTATACGTTTTTTATAAAATAAAAGAGTAAATTTCTTAAATAAGAAACAAAGTAAAATATATTTTCTTGAAAAGAGAAGGCTAAAAGGTGGAAATGCCACAAGAAAAGTATTTGAAAAAACAGTTCTTAGTTGTTTTAAGAAACGGGTTATTCCGTTAACAAAGAAAGAGTACCTAGGTAAAGTAAGGTGGCACCGCGGCTTATGTCGTCCTTACAACACTTAGGTTTTTCTATTTTAGAAAGGATGGATGTGATATGGATGGAAATCATGAGGAAGATTTATCTATGTTAAAAGTATTGATACAATATTATTTTTTCAGTGATGCAGTGATTCATCCAAAAGAAAAAGCAGTAAATAAGGAAAAAATAATATACTTTTTGAAAGATGTTGGTTTTCCTAAAATTTATGAGGCTTTATTAAAAGATATTATGGCAGGAAAATATGATAAAAAGATTTTAAGAAGTTATGAATTAGAACATTCTCATTATCGTTCGTTTTTAAAGAAACCGATTACTTTAGAAGAATTAAAAGGACTTGTTATTCGTTATTTTTTAGCTAAAAATTCTTCCAATTACAGTGAGGATGATTTAAAAGATCTTTACGATGTGATTTGTTTATTGCTGATAAGGTTTGGATATACAATGGAAGTAGATGAAAAATTCTTAAAAGATTTTCAAAATGGGGTTTATGATAATCTAAATCCAAATGAAGTTTTGAGAAAACAAAGATTAGAAAATTTAGAAAGAGCTTATCAGAATAGAGATGAAGATTGGGAGACTTTTTGTGAAGCATTTTATGAAGAATTTTCTTCTTATGTTGATATCTATTCACTTCATAAAGAAGAAATGATTGATTTAGCACAGAAAAGATTAGGAAAGGATGAGAAAAATGTACTTAGATGAATTGTGGAGTAAAACAAGTGAGTTATTAGATTGTGAGGTAGAAGTTCATGGTTGGATACGAAATCATAGACCTCAAAAAGAATTTGGATTTATTGATTTTTCGGATGGGACAAGTGTGAAACATTTACAAATTGTTTATGATAGCACGTTAAAAGATTTTGAGAAGTTAACCTCTTTACATAATGGGGCGAGTATTCAAGTTAAAGGAATCTTAAAAAAGAGTGAAGGAAAAGGACAAGATGTCGAGTTAAAGGCAAGTGAAATTACTTTAATTGGGGATTGTCCTGAAAGTTATCCATTACAACCTAAAAGACATAGCTTAGAATTTTTAAGAAGTATTGGCTATTTAAGACCTAGAGCAAATCTTTTTCAAGCTGTATTTCGGGTTCGGAGTATGGCAGCTTTAGCTATTCACGAGTATTTTGGAAGTCATGGTTTTGTTTATTTTCATGCTCCTCTTATTACAGCAAGTGACTGTGAAGGAGCAGGAGAAATGTTTCAAGTAACGACTCTTCCCATCGATAAGATAAAGGGAGAAGTGAATTATAAAAATGATTTTTTTGGAAAGAAAACTTCTCTTACGGTATCAGGACAATTACAAGCTGAGACTTTTGCCACAGCATTTTCGAAAGTATATACTTTTGGTCCAACTTTTAGAGCAGAAAACTCCAATACGAAAACTCATGCTTCGGAATTTTGGATGATTGAACCAGAAATGGCTTTCTGTGACTTAGAGCAAGATATGGATATTATGGAAAGTATGCTTAAATATGTTGTTTCTTATGTTTTGGAACATGCTAAAGAGGAAATGGAGTTTTTAGATAAATTTCAAGAACCTGGTTTAATTGAGAAACTAAATAAACTCGTTTCAAGTTCCTTCACTAGAATCACTCATGAAGAAGTGATTACGATTTTAAAAAAAGCAGATGTGAAGTGGGAATTTGCTCCTGAATATGGATGCGATATCGCGAAAGAACATGAAAAATATATTACCGAATATTTTGGAGGCCCAGTTTTCATTACCAATTGGCCTAAAGATATTAAAGCTTTCTATATGAAACAAAATCCGGACGGAAAAACGGTCGCAGCTGTCGATTTAGAAGTTCCTGGAGCTGGAGAACTTATGGGTGGAAGTCAAAGAGAAGAAGATTATGATAAGTTAATGGCTCGTATGGTGGAGCTCAATATGAATACGGAAGAACTTGATTGGTACTTAAATTTAAGAAAGTTTGGAACCGTACCACATTCTGGATTTGGAATGGGATTTGAACGTCTTCTTATTTATATTACGGGTGTTGAAAATATTCGTGATGTGATTCCTTATCCTAGAACTCCTGGATCTTGTGATTTTTAGGAGGCACCTTGTGAAAACAATAGATAATGGACTCGTAACAGAAAGTCAAATTGATAAGGTACTCACTCTCTATGGGTGGGTGAATAAAAGAAGAGATATGGGTGGAGTCATTTTTGTGGATTTAAGAGACCGAAGTGGAATCATGCAAGTGGTCTTTAACAGAAGTATTTTAAAAAGTGACTTTGCTCTTGCCGAAGATTTAAAAAATGAGTATTGTATCCAAGTGACTGGAAAATTAGTAAAACGAGATGCAGATCGAGTGAATCCCAATCTTCCAACAGGAACCATAGAACTATTATGTGATGAACTTCATATTTTATCAAAATGTGATATCTTGCCTTTCAATGTATATGAAGACAAAGAATTAAATGAAAATGTTGCTTTGAAATATCGTTACTTAGATCTCCGAAGAGAAAGATTACAGAAAAATATAATCCTTCGTCATCAAGTTCTTACTTTAGCAAGAGAATACTTAAATAAAGAAGGATTTATTGAAATTGAAACACCGATTCTTTGTAAGTCAACACCAGAAGGAGCAAGAGACTATCTTGTGCCATCAAGAATTTATAAAGGTGAGTTCTATGCCCTTCCTCAAAGTCCTCAGATTTTTAAACAAATTTTAATGGTAGCTGGTTTTGAAAAATATTATCAAGTGGCTCGTTGCTTTCGAGATGAAGATCTCCGAAGAGATAGACAACCAGAATTTACTCAAATCGATTTAGAAATGAGTTTTGCATCCGAAGAAGATGTTTGGAATATCATAGAAGGTATGATTCACTATATTGTCGAAAAAACAAAAAATATAAAGTTAGATAAATTTCCAATTTTAACTTATCAGGAAGCGATGGACCGATTTGGAAGTGACAAGCCAGATACTCGATTTGAAATGGAACTTCTTGATTTAACCGAAATTTTAAGAGGCACTCAGATGAATGTATTTGAAAGAGTGATTGAAAATGGAGGCATCATTAAATGTTTAGTTGTCAAAAATAATGCTCATCGTTATTCAAGAAGTGATGTGGAACATTTAACAGATTTTGTGAAGATTTATGGAGCAAAAGGTCTTGCATGGCTTAAGTATGAAAATGATGATTTTACAGGTGTCATCGCGAAAAACTTAGAAGATGAAAAACTAGCTCAAATGAAAAGTACATTTGGAATTCAGAACAACGATTTGATTTTGATTGTTGCTGATACCCCAAAGATTGTTTATGCATCCTTAGGCGCTTTACGACTTAAGATTGCGAAGTACTTAGATATCATTCCAAAGAATAAACTAAATTTCTTATGGATTCGCGATTTTCCTTTCTTTGAATATAGTGAAACAGAACAAAGATATAAAGCACAGCATAATCCTTTTACTGCTGTGAAAGATTGGGATACTTTGGATGACCCTGAACACTGTATTTCTAGAAGTTATGATTTAGTCGTGAATGGCTATGAACTTGCAAGTGGTGGAGTTCGAAATTATGAGAAAGAAAAGCTTGAGAAAGTATTTAAGGCTTTATCGTTATCAGAAGAAGAAGCAAATGAAAGATTTGGATTTTTGCTTGAAGCATTTTCTTATGGACCTCCTCCTCATGCAGGAATCGCACCTGGTGTTGAAAGACTTATTATGGTTTTAGCAGATACCGAAGATATTAAAGATGTCGTGGCATTTCCAAAAACACAAAGTGCCAGTGATTTAATGAGTGAAGCTCCAAGTGGTGTTTCTTCTTCTCAATTAGAAGAATTAGGTTTAAAATTAGAAGTGGGTGAAGAAAATGAGTAAATTTACGAAAGAAATGGTTGATGATTATGCTAGAAAACTATTGATTGAACTCACACCTGAAGAAAATGAAATGGTTTTAGATGAGTTTGATTATATTGATGCCAATATTAATTTAATTAATGAAATTAAGGGAATAGAGAGTGTCACACCAATGACTCATGCTTTAGATGATTTTGAGTGTGAGTTAAGAGAAGATGTGGCTGAAGAATCTATTCCAATTGAAGAACTCCTTCGAAACGCAGATGAAACAGATGGAAGAGAAATTGAAGTTGTAAAGGTGGTGGGAGAATGAGTTATTTAACTAGTGATATTGAAACAATTCATGAGGCTTTGTTAGAAAAGAAAGTGACAAGTGATGAGCTTGTCAGAGAATCTTTAGAAAAGTCAAAGATCGTACAAGAAAAATGTAATGCTTTTGTAACCATTTTAGAAGATGCTAAAGGCGTAGAAGTGAATGATAGTTTGCTTTCTGGGATTCCTTATGGAGTGAAAGATAATTACTCGACAAAAAATGTTTTAAGTACAGGGTCTTCGAATACTTTAGTGGATTATGTACCATTCTTTGATGCAACAGCAATTAAAAATTTAAAAGATGCTGGTGCCGTGATGGTGAATAAAACCGCGATGGATGAGTTTGGAATGGGTGGAACTGGAACAACTGCTCATACAGGTATTATCCGAAATCCTTGGGATACGACGAGAATGTGTGCGGGTTCTTCATCAGGTTCTGCAGCAGCGGTTGCTAGTGGTGTTTATCCATATGCTCTTGGAAGTGACACAGGAGACTCCATTCGAAAACCAGCTGCTTACTGTGGAATTGTGGGATACAAACCAACCTATGGCATGATTAGTCGTTATGGATTATTTCCATTTGCTTCTAGCTTAGAACACTGTGGCGTTTTAACACGGTGTGTTCATGATGCGGCGATTGTCGTCGATGTCATGAAAGGAAAAGACAATCAGGACATGACGTCTTGGGATTCTTCGAACATGCATTTAAAAGAAGCAACCGAGAAAGAGCTTCTTGGAAAAAAAGTTTGTTATATTAAAGAGCTTTGTGATATTACGAATTTTCCAAATGTAACGGATGAACTTAAGGAGCACTTAGAAAACTTCCATCATACCTTAGACCTTTGTAAAGAAATGGGACTCATTGTCGAAGAAGTAAGTGTCGACCAAACTTTACTCAATGCACTCGCAAGTGTTTATGTTGTCATTTCTTGTGCAGAAGCGACTAGTAATCTATCGAATCTCACTGGTATTATTTTTGGAAAAAGAGGAAAAGGCAAGAACTGGGAAGAAATGATGATGGATCATCGTACCAAAGGATTTTCACCACTTATTAAACGTCGTTTTGTAATTGGCTCTTATGTTCTTCAAAAAGAAAATCAAGAAAGATACTTTAAGAATGCCCAGAGGGTAAGACGTCTTTTAGTCGATACTTGGAAAGAACTTTATAAAGAATATGATGCTGTTTTACTTCCAGTTGGGATTGGACCAGCGAAACCTCTAGAAGGTTCTAAAGAAGTGATTGGAAAAATGGATGAACATTTACAAGCCCTAGATGAACATTTACAAATTGGTAACTTTGGTGGTTTTCCATCGATCACGATTCCAAATGGGTTTGTAAATGGCTTACCTGTTGGTATTAATCTAACAAGTAATTGCTATCAAGATGAACTTCTTTTAAATATTGCTTCTCATTTAGAGGCTAAGATGAACTATAAAAATCAAGTTTGTGAGGTGAGTAAGAATGTATAAAGCTGTCATTGGGTTAGAGATGCATTGTGAACTTAAAAGTAATTCCAAAGTTTTTTCCAGTGCAAAGAATAGTTATTCCCAAATTCCAAATGAATTTGTAAGACCTGTTGATATGGCATTTCCAGGTACACTTCCTGTCGTGAATAAAAAATGTGTGAAAGACGCTTTAAAAATGAGTCTCGCTTTACAATGTACTCAACCAGAATATATGTATTTTGACCGTAAAAACTATTATTATCCAGATTTACCAAAAGGATATCAAATTACTCAGATGGAAAGTCCTGTGGGAGTCAATGGTTGCATTACGATTGAATGTCATGGCAAAGAAATTCCTGTTTATATTCATGATATTCATTTGGAAGAAGATGCCGCGAGCTTAGACCATTATTTTGATACTTCTTGTATTGATTATAATCGAGCAGGAGTACCTTTACTTGAACTTGTCACGGAACCATGTCTTTCAAGTGCAGATGAAGCAGTGGCATTTTTAGAGACTATGCGAAGTATTTATCAGTTTTGTGATGTTGCCGAAGGAGATACCAAAAAGGGACAGATTCGTTGTGATGTCAATGTTTCCATTATGGAAGAAGAGGATACGGAGTTTGGAACACGAGTTGAAATTAAAAACGTAAACTCTTTTGGTGGAGTTCATGATGCGATTGAATACGAGATTAAAAGACAAAGTGAATTAAAGAAAAGTGGTCGTTATAACGAAGTGGAACAAGAAACAAGACGTTGGGATGAAGAAACACAAAGCACCATTCATATGCGTAGTAAAGTGGATGCCATTGACTACAAGTATTTTGTCGATCCTAATATTCCTAAATTTAAAATTACAAAAGAATGGTTAGAAGAAATTAAAAAAGAAATACCTGAGCTTCCATTAGAATGTAAACATAAATATATGGAAAAATATGGATTATCTGAATATGATGCAGGAGTTATTATTAAAGATAAATCCTATGTTGATTATTATGAAGAATGTTTATCTTTAGGAATGGATGCCAAAGTGACATCTAACTGGCTTACGACTCAAGTTTTAGGAGAAGTCAATCACGAAGAAATTTCTTTAAAAGAATTCTTTATTACTCCAACAAGACTTAAACAAATCGTTGATGCCATTTCTAAAAATACAATTTCTTCAAAGCAAGCAAAAGAAATATTTATGAAATCTTGTGAAGAAAAGAAAGAACCTTCTACTTATATGACAAGTGAAAATACGCAGATGAGTAATGAAGAAGAGTTAAATCAAATTATTAAAGAGATCATGGATCGAAGTGTTACTCAGATCGAACAATATAAAAATGGAAAAACAAATCTTTTTGATTATTTTGTTGGACAAGTCATGAAAGAAACAAGAGGAAAAGCCAATCCTGTATTAACCAAAGAAATTATTTCTAAATATTTAAATTAAATAAAAATAACGTGAACGTCAGTGTGTTTACGTTATTTTTATATTGATATTATGCAACTTGTTTGCTATAATAATGATGTGAGTATTAGATTTTTACTTTAGGATATGGTTTTCGCTCATTCGTAAGTCCCAGTAAATAATCTGTACTCACTCCATAATATTTGGCAAGAATCGCAAGCTTATCAATTGGAATAGATCGAAGACCCGTTTCATATCTCGAATACTGAACTTGACTCATATGTAATACTTTGGCAATATCCGATTGAGATAAATCGCGGTCTTCTCTTATATCCCTTAATCGATCAATGTTCATTCATTCACCTCATTCCATATTTTTCCATAACGTTTTTATATTATCTTGAAATTATAACCATTTGGTTATATAATGGAAATATAGTACAAGATAGCAGCCAAGAAGTGTTATAAATTTTTAGAACTTGACTCAAGATAGTGATGGAGGATTTATATGAAATTAAAGAAATTTAAGGAAAGAGATAACAAAAAAATTGGTGTAGTTGTATTTACACTCATCTGTTTATTTTTGGTATCAGGAGCCATGCTTTATAGAACATTTGCCATATTCGAAGTAAAGACAAATCAAAATATTATTAATGGGCAAGTACAAGACAAGGGAGATTTAGAATTTGCTTTTTATCAAGATGATGGCGATCAATTAGGAGACCATATTGTAAAAACAGCTCCAGAAAAAAATAGCGGATATTCCTTAGATACAAGTTCTAGTTATTGTGTAGATTTGTTAAATAATCAAAAAGTTAGTAATGTGAATTGGAATGACGAAGGATGGAGCATCGAATTAAAAGATATAACAACAACAAAAACAAAATGTTATTTACATTTTAAAAAGATATATAAAGAAGAAGAATTACATGGAGCCATCCCAGATCTTATGAATGGAAGACTTGTTCCCATCGTTATATTAAATAATGAAGCACCTAGTGATATAAAAGAAAAATATCTTGGAGCAACAGGAGGAAAAGTGTTAAAAGCAGATATAACAAAAACAGAAAATCCATGGTATAGTTACAAAGATAAAAAATGGGCAAATGCAGTAATACTTAAAGATGGAAAGACAGATACATATAAACCAGGAGATGAAATACCTGAAAGTGAAATAGAAAGTTACTTTGTATGGATACCAAGATACAAATATAAATTAAAAACAAATGAAGATACTTTAAATAGCTATACAAGTGTAGAGAATGTAGGAAATGTAGATAGTGTAAGTACATTTTATAATAGCCATTCTAATCAAGCATCAAATAATGCTTTTGAAATAGAGTTTGAAACAAAAAATGGAGGTGTAAGTACAACAGCATTGCAAGAAGGTGATTGGATTACTCATCCAGCATTCACAGCCTTTGATAGTAATGGGTTCTGGGTTGGAAAGTTTGAGACTGGATATAACCAAAATACAGATACAACAAATGTAACACCAACAAGTGATTGGAGTACAGCAGGAGCTCAACATAATGAAACGAATTCAACAAAAGTCATTATAAAACCCCATGTATATAGTTGGAGAAAAATCAATGTATCAAATGCTTTTTATACAAGTTATGAATATAAAAGAGAATTAGAAAGTCATATGATGAAAAATACAGAGTGGGGAGCGGTTGCTTATTTAACTCAAAGTAAATATGGAAGATGTGATAGTAATAATACCAACTGTACAGAGGTAAGCATAAATAATTCAGAATATTATATTACAGGAATGTCAACAACAATATCACCAACATGTGGATATACAAATTCAAAAGAACAATGTAATTATTATGGTGGTCCATCAGCTTTAAATGTTTTAGATAATGAAAGTATTAAAAGTTATTATTTAACAGACAGTCAAGGTGGAAGTACAACAGGCAATTATTCAGGAATATATGATATGTCAGGCGGAGGATGGGAATATGTCATGGGAGTGATGCAAGCAAAAGATGGGGATTCTACTCCAACGACAGGACCAAATGCAACAAATAATTCAGGATTTAACGGACCATATTCCAATAATGGAGATAGTTCTAAAACAGACGGGAAGTCATGGCCTTCTTCCAAATATTATGATTTATATGATTATCATACGTCAAATCAAGAATATCAAAGAGGAAAACTTGGAGATGCCACCAAAGAGTTTGGCCCATTTTATAGTGTTAAGTATCAACAAACAAATGGAATAGGCCCAGTTCGATATGTTGGTAGTTATAATGTTGACTTTGCGTACTTTGCGAATTCTGGTTCTCCATGGTTCGCACGTGGTTGCAGTTTCTCAGGCGGCACGGACGCAGGAATATTTGCATTCGATGACGGCAGTGGTCATGCGTCTGGTAGTTATAGTTTTCGTATCGTTCTCACTCTATAACTTCTGGTGGAAATTTATTATATTTTCTTAAATTTGAATTTTATAGATGTTGTTCTTTGTAATAATCTTGTGTTATACTCTATTTAGAACAGGAGGTTATTGTTATGCAAGAAAAAATAAAAAAATTGATTTTAGAAGGAGAGAATATGAATACAGAACTTAAATTAGCTAGTCAGTCTCTTCCTAAAAATCTTTTTGAAACTGTATGTGCTTTTTTAAATACCATTGGTGGTATCATTATACTTGGAGTAAATGATAAAAGAGAAATCATAGGAATTAAAAAAAGAATATATTGATTCTTTAAAAAAAGATTTTACAAGTAAATGTAATAATGAAGAAATTATGAATCCTACTATTTTTTGTGAATTAAAGGAAATAGAAATAGATGGACATGCTTTACTTTATACAAATATCGAAAAATCAAAAAGTGTTCATAAAACAAAAAATAAAGTGTTTGTTAGAAATTATGAAGGAGATTTTAATATTACTAATAATATTGATTTAATTGTACAAATTCATAAATAAAATCTATGAAGAAGATAGAGTCTATCCTACTATTGATATAGAAACTGAAATTAATCATGATTTAATAGAAAGAGCAAGACGTCTTGCCAACTCTAATGTAAATAAAAGACATCCTTGGATGGATATGACAGATTTAGAACTTTTAAAAAGTGCTGGGTTATATAAACAGGATATCATAACTAAAGAAGAAGGAATTACTTTAGCAGGAATTATGTTATTTGGTTATGATAGAACAATATTAAATGTAAATCCTTATTGTAGGACAGATGCCCTTTTACGAATAGATGATGTAGATCGTTATGATGACAGAGATTTTGTAGAAACAAACTTATTAGACATGTATGACCGATTACTTGATTTTATTGGAAAATATACGAAAGACCGATTTACTTTAAATTCTAAAAATATTAGAGTCAGTGCGATTAGTATTATTGCACGTGGATGGTGTTAAATTCTTTAATGCACAGGAGTATAACTGATGGACACACTAGCAGAGTGATTATTTATAAAGATAAAATGATTATGGAAAATCCAAATTCTTTTTGTACGATGGGATACTTAACCGTCCATAATTATATTCCTGTTGCTAAGAATCCAACACTTGCTAAATTTTTTAGAGAAATTGGTTATGCTGATGAACCTGGAAGTGGAATGAAAAGAATTACAGAGAATACTATCCTTTATTCTGGAAAACCACCTATTATGGAAGATAAGGAAATGTTTCGAGTTACAATTCCTTTAACAAGAGATAGAGCTTATGATGAGATAGAACTTAAAGAGTTAGTGGAAGAGGAAATGAATGGCAATAGAAATAGTATAAGTTACAGTGTAAACTTTGATGAGAAAAAAGTTTTAAAAATCATGGAAAAGCATCCTATGATTAGTGCTCAAGAAATGAGTGAAATAACAGGTTTTTCATTAAGAAAAGTTTATAGTATTTATAATCAATTAAAGGAAAAACAATATATTGAAAGAAAAGGTTCTGACAAAAAAGGACAATGGATTGTCATAAAAAAGAATAACTTTTTGTCATCTAATGACAATGAAAATTGCAGTGTAAGTTGCAGTGAAAATTGCACTGTAAATTCTAATGAGAAAAAGGTTTTAGAAATCATGGAAAAATATCCATTGATAAGTGCTCAAGAAATGAGTGAAATAACAGGTTTTTCATTAAGAAAAGTTTATAGTATTTATAATCAATTAAAGAAAAAACAATATATTGAAAGAAAAGGTTCTGATAAAAAAGGGCAATGGATTATCCAAAAAAAAGAATAATTTGTACGGTTAGATGATAATGTTTTTGCTAAATTTTGCAGTGTAAATTTGCAGTGCAATTGCAGTGTAAATGACAGTATAAAAAATATTTCAAACTGACATCCTAACTGCCACATTGGCAGTTTGAAAAAGCAAATAAAAAAGCTATCATTTTTCTGTAATTCTTGATATAATGGATACAGAATATGAGGGATGTATTATGTTTGGAAAGATTATTTATATTACAGAAAGTGTAGCACATGTTGAAAATACTTTGAAAAATAATGATTCTATGGACTTTATGAATGTACATGTGATCTTTGAAGCACCAAATCAAAGGATACTAGGAGAAATATCAGAGATTAATCCTGATGTGATTAAAATTAGGTTTTTAGGAGAATACATTGATAATAAATATGTAAATGGTGTAATTCGAAAACCACTTCTTTCTAGTAAAATAAGAATTATTAATGATGGAGAATTAAAAGAACTGATTGGAACTTCTAGTGCGACCACATTTGAACTTGGAAAAAGTGCAATTTATAAAGGATATACTGTTTATGCTAGTATTAACTCTTTCTTTTCGAATCACTTCTTTATTTGTGGTAACTCTGGTGCTGGTAAATCTTATGGTACTTCAAGAATTATTCAAAATGTTTTTAATCGAAGTGATTTAATGAATGAAAATGCTAAATTATTTTTCTTTGATGCTTATGGTGAATATAAAAATGCTTTTAAAGGAATTAGTAGTTATAATCCAAACTATCAATATAAATTTATTACAAGTAATGTAACGGAACCAGATGATTTTCCTTTGGAAATTCCTGTGAGTTTATTAAAATTAGATGATATGGCTCTTTTACTTCAAGCAAGTAGTCATAGTCAACTTCCTATTATTGAAAGAACTTTAAGACTTGCTAAAATATTTAGTCAAAATAGTGAAGAAAGTGAAAGATATAAAAACCATTTAATTGCCAAAGCTTTGATTGCCATTTTATTTAGTAATCAAACAACGGCTCATAAAAAGAATGAAATATTTACCGTGATTGAAGTTTGTCATACAGCCGATTTTAACTTTGATTCAAGAATTGCAGGACTTGGATATACGAGAAGTTTTTCTGAATGTTTTGAGATTGATTCCAATGGAAACTTTGGTGAATCTGTGTTAATTACAGAATATATTTTAAAACATATTGATGAAACTTTAGAAGAAATGAAAGAACCCGAAATTTTCTCTTATTCAATGTTAGATTTTTCAAGGGCTCTAGAATTTACTTTAATTAGTGAAGGATTCCAAAATAATAATAAAGTCTATGATGATGCGATTATGATAAAGGTTCGTTTGGCAAGTATTTTAAATACAAAAGTAGGAACTTATTTTGTGAATAATGGCTATGTCACTCCAGAAGATTTTGTGAACAGTGTGATTACCAAAAATGGGAAAAGAGCTCAAATTATTAATGTCAACTTAGAAGATGTTGATGATGTTTATGCGAAAGTCATTGTTAAAATTTTCTGTCGGTTATTATTTGAATATAGTAAAGGTTTAAAAGAAAGAGCAAGTATGCCAATTCATATGATTCTAGAAGAAGCACACCGTTATATTCAAGCTGACAATGATACTTTCTTACTTGGTTATAATATCTTTGATCGTATTGCTAAAGAAGGAAGAAAGTATGGAGCAATTTTAGGAATTATTTCCCAACGACCAGTAGAAATTAGTGATACTGTCGTGGCTCAAGTATCCAACTTCTTAATATTTAAAATGACTCATCCAAAAGACTTAAAATATATTGAAGAAATGCTACCTAATATTTCCAGTGATGTTATTGAAAAACAAAAAACTTTACAACCTGGTACTTGTGTAGCATTTGGAGGAGCTTTTAAAATTCCAATGATTGTTCGATTAAATGCTCCAGATCCACCTCCATATTCATCAAACTGTGATGTTTCAAAATGTTGGACAAGACCTGCTGCAACTCCAGAGATGGCAAGACCAACCGTGGAAGTATCTCCGACACCTCAAGTAACAGAACCAACAAATGGAAACGAAAATCCTCAAACATTTTTCAATACAGGAGCAAATGAACAGCCACAGAATTAATCATTCTTCTCCACTGTAAGTGTCAAATGAATGTCCTTTCCTTGCGAGAGGGCATTTTCTATGATAGAATGAAATTACCAAATGGAAGATCGTAACATAAAACCGACTATGGTGATATATGGGAATCAGAACCTTATATGGTGTTGAAGGCTAATCCATTAAGTGAATTAGAATCCTAAAGTATAAGTGAGATGCCCACCTGCGAGTGAGCGGGATTTTATCACACATCGACCGTTTGGTTTTTATATGGAAGTGAAATGTGTATGTATGATCGTATATTAAAATTAATTTCAAAAGAAGATTTAGAGAAAATAAGAAATACTCGAGTATTACTCATTGGTTTAGGTGGAGTAGGGGGATATGCTTTTGAATGTCTCATTCGTTCTGGATTTCTTAAAATCACTGTGATTGATAAAGACTCTTTTGAAGAAAGTAACTTAAATCGACAAATTCTTTCTACGAGAAATACTTTAAATCTCAAAAAGACGGAAGTAGCTAAGGAAAGAGCCAATGATATTAGTTTAGATATTGAAGTTACGACCATATTTAAAAATCTCCAAAAAGAAGATATTACTACTGAATTTATTCAAGATTATGATTATATTATTGATGCTTGTGATTCTGTGCCTGTGAAAGTAGAACTTATACGAGTTTGCTCGAACGCAAAAACTAAACTCATTAGTTCAATGGGTACAGCAAATCGAATTCATCCAGAAATGCTGCAAATTAGGAAACTGAAAGATACTCAAAATGACCCATTAGCAAAGAAACTACGAACTCTTTTAAAAAAAGAGGAAAAAGCTTTAAAAACCCCTGTTGTTTGTAGTATGGAAATTCCTAAAAAACAAAAAGAACTGGGGACTTTTGTTCCAGTTCCAATGAGTGCAGGAGCGTACCTCGTATCTTACGTTATTCGTGATATTTTGAATCAAAAATAAACTTTTCTAGACTAGAAGGTTCTTTTGTCTTTTCAACAATATCGATTAAAGTATGTAGAATAGGAAGATTATTTGATATCATTTTCTTAATAATGGGAATCATTTTGACTCCTTCTACTGTATGAGTGCTCAAATATTCTTCTGTATTCTCTTTTCTTTTTAAAAGTCTTCCATAAGTAAAGTTTCTTGATTCTAACATAATGCCTGTTAAAAAGAAGTCACCTAAAATATCCATAGATGGGTTTGGAATAAGAGTTTTTAATTCCTTAAAGCTTTGAGATAAATAAGAGATCATTGTTGATTTAGATTCTCGTCCTTCCCAAAGAATTCCAGAACCAATAGCATAAATATTTTTAAGGACACTTGCAAGTTCCGTTTCTTTGATATTTTGATCTACAGAAATATAAATACGAGATGGGAAAAACTGTTCTACTTCTTCTAAAGAAATATTCTTTAAGAATGAAAAAGTGATACTAGTAGGACTTCCTAAGATCATATCTTGAGCAAGATTGGGTCCAGCAAAAGAAGCAATATTTTTAACTAAAAAATGTTCATTCAAATAAGTAGAGTAGTAATAAGGAACATCTGGTAAAAGGCCTTTCGAACCAATATAAATTGTTTTTTCCTGTAAATCGAGTCCAATACATTTGTGAAATATACTCTCCATAAAGTCACTCGCGACTAAAAAGAAGAGATGATCACTAAAAGAAATGGCTTCCTTAAAATCTGTAGTCAAAGAAAATCCTTGCCACTTCTCTCTTTCTTTCTCTGAAGCATCATGAGTCCATATAAGCAAATCAATGCCTTTTTCTTGCAAACATTTGGCGATTGCTAAAGAAAATATACCACTTCCAATAATCGTTGATCTCATTTGTAACCATCCTTTCTTAAGTTATTTCTATTGTATCAATTTTAAGAATATTTGACAACAAAATGAGTTTTAAGTTATACTTAATTTGTGATGAATATGAAAAAGATAGAGACTTTAAATCCTATGATGCAAAAATATATTGATAGTTTAAAATATGAGAGAAAACTAAGTCACAATACCATTTTATCTTATCAAAATGACTTGTTTTCTTTTCAAGAATATTGTAAGAAAGACCCTTTCCTTGTTACTAAAGAAGATATTGAATCATTCTTAAAGGAAAGAAGTAATGCTGCAGTGACAACAAGAGCTCATTTATTTACAGTTCTTTCTAATTTCTATGCTTTTTGTTTAGAAGAAGGATATCGAAGTGATAATCCTTGTGAAGGAATTCATATGCCTAAGATTCCTGAAAGAATACCTAAATATCTTACTTATGAAGAAGTTGATACTCTTTTAAATATGCCTTTAAAAACAGTATATGATTATCGAACAAAAGCCATGTTAGAGCTTCTTTATGCAACTGGTATGCGTATTTCAGAATTGCTTTCTTTAAAACCCGCGAATTTAAATTTAGAAGATCATTTTATTCGAGTGGAAGGAAAGGGGAGTAAAGAACGAGTGATTCCCATCAATGAGACAAGTGAATATTATCTCACTCTTTACTTAAATGATTATCGAAAATTATTAATCAAGCCTTCTAAAAATTATGATGAACTTTTTTTAAATAACCGTGGAACTCCAATTACTAGACAAGGCCTTTTTAAACTTTTAAAAGCTTTATGTAAATCGGTAGGTATTGAAAAAGAAGTAAGTCCACATATTCTTAGGCATTCATTTGCTACTCATTTACTTAATAATGGAGCTGATTTAAGGGTCATTCAAGAACTTTTAGGACATAGTAGTATTAGTACTACTCAAATTTATACACATGTCTCAAAAGAGCATTTAAAAGAGGAATATGATGAAACAAAATTTAGAGAACATTTATAAGAAAAAGGAATGAATATAAGACAGTTCATTCCTTTATAGTGAACTAACAATTTCTATTATTGTTATTTCTTTGTTCTTCGTTTCTTCTAGAATCGTTACGTTTTTCATTTCTAGATTCATTACGTTTTTCGCTTCTAGAATTTCTTTCATTTCTAGATTTTTCATTTCTAGAACTTCTTTGATTTTCGTTTCTTTTCATCTTTTTTTCCCTCCCACTAGTATTATGGTAAATTTTTAATAAAGAATACTTTCTTTTTCTTGCCAATGTTTGGTATTTTATAGTATGATAAGGATGGTGATGAATGATGGCGGAGCGAAAGTATTACTTACTTTATTTAGATGAATTAGGGATGGTAAAACCATTAGGGAAAGCTTATCCAGATATAACGGATATTGATTTAATGACTTTAGAAAATACAAAAGAGTCTTTTTTACAAAAGTATTTACCAAATCAAAAGATTAAAGACCTTTTTATCGGGCGTCTTACTTATAATTCAAAAACGAATGTATATGATTTCCATTTTTATGAATGTTTTTTTGAAAGTGAACATTCAAGTCGAATTACCGAAAAAATTCAAGAATCTATGAAAAGATTTGCTTTAGAAAGACAACAAAAAATTAAAAGTCCAAATAAAATTGAGTTAGATTCGAATGCGACTGCATTTCAAGAATATACAAATTTTCTCATTGAACAAATTACCTCTAACCGAGATACTTTGATGAGATTTACTAATGACATTAACATTACAAATCCAAATCTAAAAAAGATAATATTACAATATCAGAAAGACAATTATTCTCTTCGAAGTCTTATATGGAAACATTTAAAACAATATAAAGAATTAAGAATGGCATCTTATGTTTATTTATCTTATTTAAATCAAGAAAAACTTGATTGTGCGAAGAATAATCATCAAAGAGAAAATTATGAATATTCAAGTCTCTTATTTGATTTTTACTATGAATTTCCTATCTATTATCATGAAGCAAGTGAAATTAAGGAAAAAGATTTTTTACCACTTCGGTATCAACAAAGAAATCAAGTTGTCCAAAAATTAAAACAAGAGCCTTTTGATTCTCAAGAATTAAATGAAATGTATCAAATGGGTGGTATTCCTTACATTTTAGAGCATATGGATACGAATGAGTTATATAGTTCTTCTAAAGAAGATTTATTACGTTTAGGTTTTATCAATGAAGAGGATTATTGGCAACATAAAAAATAAAAAAAGACATAAGATTTACTAGGGTGATTCTATGTCTTTTCTTATGCCATTTTTAATTACTTCGATTGCAGGACTTTCGACTGTTTTAGGTTCTTTTGTGATCTTTTTTAAATGGAACCGAGAACATATTAATAAGTTTATTACTTTTTGTCTTAGCTTTTCTCTTACGATTATGATTGGAATATCTATTACAGAACTCATTCCTGAAGCAAGTTTTACGATATTAACAAAATTTAAGTTAGTAAAAGGGATTCTTTTATCGTTATTTATCTTTGGAATTGGCATATTATCTATATATTTTATTAATCGAAAAATAGAGGAGAAGGGGAAGGGAAACTTTGATTTATATCGTGTAGGAATTCTTTCCATGCTTGCTTTAATGCTTCATAATTTACCAGAAGGTATTGTCACATTTTTAAGTAGCTATCAAGATATTCATTTAGGTCTTAAGATTAGTATTGCTATTATGCTTCATAATATTCCTGAGGGTATCAGTATTGCTGTTCCTATTTATTATGCAACAGGTTCTAAAAAAGAAGCGGTAAAAAAGACCTTTTTATCAGGTCTCGCTGAACCATTAGGTGCTTTACTCGCATTTATCTTTTTAAGAAGATTTATTACACAAACTATGATTAGTTTTATTCTTATTTTTGTTGCTGGAATTATGATTACACTAGCTATTCATGAATTACTTCCAAAAGCCCTAGACTATCATGAAAATAAGTATATTTTACTTGGGAGTGGAGTAGGGGTACTCTTGCTTCTTGTAAATCTCTTTATTTTCTAATGTATTTAATACACGTTGAATAATATAAGATTCTTCATTAGGATATTTAGTATAGAAAAATAGAATAGGGATGTGGGCTGATTGACAAATTGATTTTACTTTTTGATCACGTTTTTGTCTTTCATTTTGGTTATGTGTCGCGTCATTTAATTCAATAAGAAGCAGTAATTCAAAGCGAGAATTAAAAATACCAAAATCAATATTGCGAAATAATTCGGTATTGTAACGAACATTGGATGATTTATGAATAATCGATGCTAGATTCACCTGAGGAATTACTTTATAATCCCCACGTTTTTCAATTTGAATTAATTTTTGATAAAATTCAAATTCACAACTAGTTAAATAATCACGTTTGTGATAAGTAACTGTAGTTTGATGTATATGAGATTCTGACTCAGTTTCAAATAACCAAGGGAAGAGAAACGTTAAAATTTTTTTAATTATATTTTTCATAAAATACCTCATTTCTAAAGTAGAGTATAACATAAATTATTGAAAAAATCAATGCGGTTAACATAATATCTATTATGCAATTTTGATGTAATGTTAAAAATTAAAGTATCTATTAGGATTAAGACTAAAGATTTATACTTCTTTTACTAGTATCTTTTTATTTTATAGGATATATTTTTAATTTAAAATTTAATTTCTATATATTAAGTTCATTTTATATATTAAATTCATCTATCTCTTTATGGGAAAAATAAAGACCTCTCTAATTTGCATCGAGAAATAAAAAGATGAGTAATTACCCATCTCGTTTCACATATATTTTTTATCCCCTACTATTCTTTTAAATGAAAATAGGGGAAGTGGAGTGTTTTTTATCTTAAGTATTGTCTCCAGAACCTACAATAGAACCACGTGATTCTATTTCCGCGATTTTTTCAAAGATTTCTGCTGCATTAGAATCATCAATTTTTGAATATCCAAGTTCTTTTAAAGCTTGAACACGAATTGTATTTAATTGTTGAGTTCTAGATAATTTTTCTTCTTTTTGCTTTTCAATTTCTTGGACAAAGCGACGATGTGACTCTGATAATTTACTACGTGAGGCTCCCCCATTGTTATAAAGCGTTAGGGCAGAGTAAAGAATTCCTTCAAAGATAAATTGTTTATCTTCATTAAATTTAAATTCTTCAGGACTCGTAAACCCACATGCTTTAGACATATACCCAAAAATATATTTAATTTCAGGTACATTATCCATAGATTGTAACATATGATACATGTATAAGAATACATAATAATTTTCATCTTTTTTATGATCATCAGGACTTAATCTTTCACGAATTAAATTGGCTATATCTGTAAGAAGTGTCTGAGATTCTTTACTTAAATTACGCATATCTAAATAAGAGTCCCCTTCTCCCCCACTTTTCAAGTTTTGGTTTAAACGATTCTCTACATTCATCAAATAATCCGTTGTTACTTTAATGTTTTCTATTGTATTTCCGCTTTCTTCAGAAATATCTAATAACTTAAGTAACAAGATTTTCTTTTCTTTTGGCCATTTATTCAAATCATCTAATTCTAGATAATTATAGACCATTTGTCTTGATACTCCTAAGTATTTCGCTAGTCTAACCTTTGATATCCCCAATTCTTGTAACAAATCATTTAACTTATTCATTCATTGTCTACTCACTTTCTACTATTTACATTTTAATTATAACTAAGTTAACACTTTTATGTCAAGTAAAATGTACAATTATTTTCTTTTTCTTGCAATTTTTTTATTTTTTGTATTCGTTTTGCTCACTCAAATAAGATTCTATTATAGGGCTTAAGCTTTCGCGTAATATCAAAAGTTTCTGAAACTGGTCTTTCATTAACCGAATTGATAATTTTTTCTTGTAAATACCCGTGACAGATGTGATATAACCTTTTAAATCTTTCATTTCTTCTTCCATTTTTTGAAGGCGATTCACAAACAAAGACTGAAAAAATAAAGCCGTTTCTTTGGATGTAATCCAACTTTTGATTTCTTCTATAGACTTTCCTTTAAGTAATCTTTCAACCGCATATTCATAAAAAGTTTGAATATCATCTTTTTGATCTTGATGATTCTCTAAAGATTCTTGATAATCCGCGAAAAGTTCTGAGAATTCTTTTTTCTGACCGTTTTGATGATAGATTTTTGAAAGAATACCATGGACGTATTCAGAATGATTCCTGAGTCTTTCATCTAACATCTCTTCAATTTCATCTTCCTCTGTCTTTTTATGAAATGGATTATTCGACATTGTAAGAGTTGCAAGTCCTTCTTCAAAACTTAATAAAGAGGTATTTCCAGCTTTCTTAAAATCAAAATCCGGTTTTATTTCTTTTAAAGAGGAAATTGCATGACGAAGTCCATATTCATTTGCCCTGCTTTCTTCTTTATTGATATCATAATACTTTTGATAAAATTTTCTACCTTTATAATCGCTAAACTTCATCGGGTCTTTTTGAGAATCCAAATATTCATCATCTAATATATTACGAATGGTATGATATCTTGCAAATTGTAATATTTGAGGATCATAACAATCAATGGACTCACTTTGCTCACAAACAAGACAATGATATGCTTCATGATGAAGAGTGACAAAAAGTTCCATTAAAATATGTTCTTTATTATTGCCTCTTTGATATGCTTTTTCAAAAAAATTCAAAGTATGCTTTTGATCTTCTACTTCGTTTGAAACCGATGCACATGTGATTCCAACTGGAATGTTACAAACTTTTTGTATTGTATCTGAGGTTGATAATGAGGCTTTAATAGGCCAAGCAAGGTCATTTTGAAGATCCATTATAATAGCATAAGCAAGAGAACTTACATAAGGAATAAAATGAAATTGATCCGTATGTTTTACTGAATAAATTAATAGTTCTTTTCTTAAAAGATTGAGTAACGTATCTTTTTGGCTAAATAAATATTGTCTTTTATGGATATAAGGAAGGAGTTCTTCTAACTGCTTGCTTGATATATTTTGGAAATCTATTTTGAGCTGTGTTAAAAAATCTTCAGTATTAGGATAAATATGTCCATAATTATACTCAAACATCTTTTCTGAAAAATTATCTATCACTCCATCTAAATCATTTACTCCAGCTCTTAATTCATGTGTTTTCGTTAATGATAATAAAAAATCAATCGTATTCATGTTCTACACTTCCCTACCCTTATTATACCAAGTTTTAGAATAAGAAAAAAGCACTTAATCGCTTAAGTACCATAATTTCTCGCCATTTTTATAGACACTTTGGATGACTCCACTTCCTAAACATTCTTCGTTATTATAGAATACACAGAACTGACCAGGTGTCACAGCTTTCACTTGCTCTGGATAAGAAACCTTCCACTGACTCTCGGAAATTTGTTCTAGATTGACGGGATAATCTTCGCCGCGGTAACGAAACTTGGCTGTACATTTCCCTTCGTACTTTTCATTGATAAAACTTACGTTTTCTAATAGACAAGCATCACTATAAAGATACTCAGCATCATTACCAAAAGCAACATATAATATGTTTTTCGCAACACTTTTTCCACATACATAATGTTTCTCAGCAAATCCTGATAAACCCACGTTTTTTCTTTGACCAATCGTGTAATTCATAAGACCATTATGAGTTCCCACAACTTCATTTGTTTTTACATTCACAATTTTACCAGGATTTGGTTTTAAATAATTTTTAATAAACTCTTGATAATGTCTTTCCCCAATAAAACAAATCCCTGTTGAATCTTTTTTTCTCGCTACATTAATAGAAGCTTCCTCGGCAATTTTACGGACACTTTCTTTGGTAAGATTGCCAATGGGGAATAAAACATTTGCAAGTTGCTCACTCTTTAGTTGAGATAAAAAATAGGTTTGGTCTTTATTTCGATCGACTCCTCTTAAAAGATGGCCATTTTCCAGTCTCGCATAATGACCAGTCGCGATGTAGTCAGCGCCAAGACGTTCCGCTTCTTTTTTAAAAACATCAAATTTAATATATTTATTGCATAAAACATCAGGATTAGGTGTTCTTCCTTTTTTGAGCTCTTCTAAAAAATAAGAAAACACATTATCCCAATATTCTTTTACAAAATCAACACGATGGAGAGGAATTCCCAAGATTTCACAAGTTTTCTTAGCATCATTATAATCAGTCTCTTGAGGACAAATATTCTCATTTAATGTTGGATTCCCTAAAATATCATTATTTGCATAGGCATCCCAGTTACGCATGAATAATCCTTCGACTTCATATCCTTCTTTTTTTAAAAGATAGGCACTGACAGCGGAGTCTACTCCCCCACTCATCCCAACAATCACTTTCTTTGGCATAAAAACACCCTCTTTGCATGCTTATTATACCTTATTTTAGTAAAAATTGAAAGAGAGAGATGAGAGGAGTTCCAAAGAGAAAGATAACAACATCAAAAAGAAAAGTGAAAAAGATAAGTAAAATTCCTGCTTTAGCATGATTTTGTAAATTTAAACAAGAATTTGTTTTATAAATAAAGTCCCCTATTCGCTTACGAGCAATCTCAAAAGAATGAAAAAAGAAAAGAACAAAAAGAATAAGATAAACTCCTTTAGTAATAAGTAAAAAAAGTATGGAAAATAAGAATCCACCTACATGGAATGTACTTGTAAATAACGCAAAGACAAAACCAAAAGACATTCCCTCATAAAAGAAAAGTGTAAGTAAAATAGGAAGTCCTATCCCAAAATATGAAGTAAATAAAGAGAGAGCTAGAAAGAAAAAATGAAGTAAAACATATTGATAGCTAATTTCACTGATATGTTCTTTAAAATAAAAAGCTTGTGACTCCAATACACCTATATTTGTTAATCCAATCATTGCTCCAACTACAACTCCAAATACAAATAAGACGCCAAGAAATAATAAAATATATTTCTTCTTTTTAAGATAATTTGTAAATTCTTTCATATGACCCCTTTCTACCACAGTATATTTACAAAAAAGGAAATTTATGATACCATTTTAACTAGAAATGAAGGTGCATGATGAATCCTAAAGTGAGAAAGGCTGTTACTTGGATTACTTTAATCGTGATGGTTTTGGGTATTTTAGCAGGTATTATTGCCTATGTTATTTAATGGTAACAATATTTACCATTTTTATTTGTCTTAAAATAGCCATACTAGTAATGGGTGAGAAAGATGAAAAAATGGTTTATAATTTTATATTTGGTAATCTTTGGAATTCCAATTCATGTCCTCGCCTATTCTGATGAAGTGATACTAGGTGGAGAAAATATTGGAATTCATATTGATACACCAGGCATCTTAGTGATTGGATTCTATAAGGTAAATGGCTCTTATATTAAAGGTTATCCAGAAGTTAAAGTTGGAGATTATATCATGGAAGTAAATGGTGAGAAAGTTTCTAAAATAGAAGATTTAACTTCAGCCATTGAAAAACATGTGAGTGATGGTCAAATTGTTCTTACTTTAAAAAGAGGCGAAGAAACATATAAAACAGCTTTAACACTTCAAATGCAAGATAACGTCTATAAAACTGGTTTATATGTGAAAGATGGCATCACAGGAATTGGAACTCTTTCTTATATTGACCCAGGAACAAAGGTTTATGGGGCTTTAGGTCATGAAATTGTGGAAGGCACAACTGGAACCATGGTAGAAGTGGCAAGTGGAAGCATTTTTGAAAGCAGTGTCACAGGAATACGTAAAAGTACGAATGGAAATGCTGGAGAAAAAGATGCAAGATTCTACTATGAGAATGTGTATGGCAATATTGTTAATAATACAAATCATGGTTTATTTGGCGAATATACGAAAGATGCAAGTTCTCTTACGATTCCGGTTGGTACTCCAGAGGATATAACTTTAGGAAAAGCTTATTTATATACAGTTTTAGATGGGGAAAAGAAAGAACAATTTGAAATTGAAATTACTAAAATTCAAGAACATAATGATGTTAAAAATTTATCATTTACCATAACTGATGAGAAACTTTTAAATACAACTGGTGGGATTGTGCAAGGAATGAGTGGCTCCCCTATTGTTCAAAATGGCAAAATTATTGGAGCAGTCACTCATGTAATAGTCGATAATCCAATCACTGGTTATGGAATATTCATTACAACAATGTTAGAAGAAGGAGACAAAATAAAGGCTGAGTAGTTTTTTACTCAGCTTTTTCATTATCTCATTTTTTGTGAAATTACTTTTTGTAATACTTTATCATTTGCTTGTTGTAATGCTTCAATATCTTCAACACCCAATTTTTGAGCAAGTTCTGCAATTTTATTTTCAAGATTTAAAGCATTTCTGTAATTATTAGCTACAAAACTTTCAAAATTAGGACTATAAACTTGGTTCCTGCCATCTTCTTTCATTTCATAAGGATAAGTGACAAGATTTGGACGAACCACACTGTAAGATTCCATAATTTCTAAAGAATCAGCATCAATCTTAGTAGTCATTTCATCTTCTGCTAAACCATCTACTAATCTAGTTTTCATATAAGCATACTCAAACTCGTCTTCTGGGTCTACAGAAATATAAAACATTGTATCTTCATTATTTTGGAATAATTTTCTAGATTTTAATGCTTTTCTAGTTTTGGCATTATATAAGCTTGAACCTTCTTGAGAATTCATACACCATACTTTATAACTAGAATCAGCAGTAATACTAGAAACATTTTTAAATTCTTGAACCATTTCAGCACGTGCTGGTCCTAAAATATAATGATATAAACTAAATGTTTCATTTTCTCCTTCACATTCTACTAATAGGTCATTTTTTGAAATAGCTACAATTCTATGAATTTCACTTGGAGTTTCTATTTCATACCCATTAAGAGTATCTTGAATCACTCCTACTTTGTGGACTTGTGTGTCCTCTGTACCAGAAACGATTACTTTTTGAGCAACCTCTTTTTCCGTTACAACAAATCTTTTCTTTGTATGATTACCAATAATTTCCATGATAAACATATCCCCCTTTCAACAATTCAATATTATACACTGATTTTACAGTTTGTCAAGTAAAAGTTGTAAAAATCCGTCAATCACAGTTTTTCCCTTGATTCATAACAAATAAATATCCACCAGCATAGCTGGTGGTTTTTCATTTTCGCCTAAAAGGCTTTATTACTGGCCTCCACTAAAGTGGCCTTTTTTTTGACCGCCAGTCGCATATTTTACTTGCTACCCTTTAAAAGGGTCAAAATCTTCAAATGTCATTTGATGACTGAGCTGATCTTCTTTCAATTGATTTTGTATATATTCTTTTATTTTCTTTGTATTCTTTCCAACTGTATCCACATAATATCCTCTACACCAAAATTCCCTATTCCTATATTGAAATCGCATATTTGCCCACTTTTGATATATCATCAAACTGCTTTTTCCTTTCAAAAATCCCAT
>CANRDF010000018.1 GCA_947629255.1 uncultured Bacilli bacterium | reverse complement strand
AAGGAAAAAGTAAATAAAAAATCAAGTATTTATAGTACTTGAATAAACATTTTTTGTTTACAACTGACAAAGACAGGAGAAAACAGTTTAGAACTTATGAAAAAAGAAGAAGAACGTTTAAGAAAAAAACTATCTCGAAAGTATGTAGGTGAGGAATTAGAATTTCAAATAAAAAGAAAGCTTTATCAGAAAGGATTTAAAATAAACTTAGATGAATAACAAGTGCTAAGTTTTACATTTTGACTTTACACTTTACACTTTTAATTGACACGTTTCATATAATGTTGTATAATCACGTTATAAAAATGAGTTTGAAAGGGAGTATGTCTATGAAAAAGTTATCAGTAAAAATGATTGGTGGAATTGTTTTAGGTACTGCCACGGTAGGAGCTTGTGCTCTTGGAGTGAGTCACTCTTTAAATATGAATACCACTAATGTTTATGGCTTTTATGAGAATCAAGTTCTTCCAGTTGAAAAATCAAATGCTTTAGTAGAAGCAGAAGAAGCCGTTCGTGAAGCAAATGCGAATGTTGATATTGCAAACGAAGAGGTAAAAAAGAATACGGAAGCGAAAGAGGTTGCAGTAAAAAAATTAGAAACTGCTCAAAATGCAGTAAAGGATGCAGAAGAAAAGAAAAAAGCTACAGACAATGAAGTTAAGAAAGCTGTAGAAACAAAAAATGCTGCTGAAGCAACTGTAAAAAAAGCGGAGGAAGCGAAAAAGAAAGCAGAAGAACAAGTGAAATTGGCTAAGACAGAAGAAGAAAAAAAGATTGCCGAGGAAAAAGTAAAAGCTGCTGAAGCAGAAGCTCAAAAAGCTGAGGCAGAAAGACAAGCAGCCGAAGAGAAAGTAAAAGCTGCTCAAGCAGAAGCAGAGAGAGTAGCAGAAGAAAAAAGATTAGCTGAAGAAGCAGCACAAAAAGCTGAAGCTGCTAAGAAACTAGCAGAGGAAGAAGCACAAAAAGCTGAAGAAGCAAAGAAACTTGCAGAAGAACAAGCACGAAAAGCCGAAGAAGTAAGAAAGGCAGCAGAGGAAGAGGCAAAGAGAGTTGAAGCAGCTAAAAAAGCAGAAGAAGAAACTCGTAAAGCAGAGGAGATAAGAAAAATTGCCGAAGCAGAAGCTAGAAAACTTGAAGAAGCAAGAAAAGCTGCAGAAGAAGCTAAGGATGTTGAAGAAGCAAAAAAATTAGCAGAAGAAGCAGCTAGAAAAGCCGAAGAGGCAAGACTCGCTCAAGAAGAAGAAAATCGTAGGGCAGAGGAAGCAAAAAAAGCCCAAGAAGAAGCTCAAAAAGCTGAAGAAGCGAGAAAAGCTGCAGAAGAAGCAAGAAGACTTGAAAAAGAAAGATTAGCTAAAGAGGAAGCTCAAAGAGCCGAAGAAGCAAGACTTGCTCAAGAAGCAGAAGCTAGAAGAGTAGCTGAAGAAGAAGCAAAAAGAGTCGAAGCTGCAAGAAAAGCAGAAGAGGAAGCACTTAAAGCAGCAGAGGCAAAGAAAGCAGCTGAAGAACAAGCTAAAGCTGAAAGCAGAACCTTACCTCAATGGGCATTAGATGCAGCAGCTAGAAGTGAACAAAAAGAAAAAGAAGAACTTGCTAAACTAGAAGCTCAAAGAGCTGAAGATGCTGCTAAGGCAAAAGCTGAAAGAGAAGCTGCGGAAAAAGCCGCACAAGAACAGGCAGAAAAAGAAGCTCAAGAGAGAGCTGCAAGAGAATCTACAGAAAGTTTGAAAGAAAAAGAACAAGCAAAATCATCTGTTCAAACAGAATTTAAATCACAAGTTTTACAATCTGCAGCAAAACAAGCAGATAATGTAATTCAAGTAGATACTAAAGAAAATGGTCAGAAAATTACTTGTCCTACTGGTCTAGATCACTGTGATGACTATGGATGGATTTGGTTTGCTAAATTTGAATCTGAATTCAATATTTTTAGAGCACCAGGGTCTAATGCGCTTGTGAATGAAGCCGTTATAGGTCGCCGTGGTGGAGTAGATAGCAGCTGGATACAATATGTACCCACTTATGTCAATGGCAAGAAATTTAAAGGATGGGAAATAACAGAGAACCAAACCGTTTATGGTGTTACCATGAATGTTTACAGAGCTATTTATGAATAAGAATAATCCTTATGGGAATGTAATAAAGAGTTCAATTTAAAAACTCTTTATTTTTTGGTTTCTTGTTTTTTGAAAATCTGTATAGTATAATAAAATCAATAAAGGAGAATTTTATGAAAAAAATATTTTTATTCCTTTTTAGTATACTAATTTATATTTATTTTGGCTCGACTGGAATTTTTTTCCTTCTTTTTAGTGCACTTTCAAGCTTTTATGTTACTAAGTTTTTTTATGGAAAACATAAAAAACTTTGGTTAATTCTTTTTCTTGTATCTAATATAGGAATTTTACTTACTTTAAAATTTCAAGAAGTATTTCATTTCACAAACATCATCGTACCACTTGGAATCTCTTATTATACTTTGCAAGTCGTATCTTATGTAGTAGATGTGTATCGTGGGAAAATAGAAAGAGAACAAAATCTTTTCACTTATTTACTTTATGTTTTTTATTTTCCATATTTATTCATTGGACCTATTTCCAGATTTTCAGATGTAAAAAAAGATTTGATTTCGAGTAAAATAGGAACAAAGCAAGAAATTTATGATGGATTAGTTAGAATATTATGGGGAGTTTTTAAAAAATTAGTGATTGCCAATCGAATTGCCATGGTAACGTCTCTCATTACAAGCAATACATCTCTTTATCAAGGAGCCTATGTAATCTTCGCTTGTTTCTTATATTCCATTCAACTTTATGCTGATTTCAGTGGGGGAATCGATATGGTTCTTGGCTTGTCTCATTGTTTTGGAATTCATTTAAAAGAAAATTTCCGTTCACCATTTCAGTCCGAAAGTGTGAAAGAATTTTGGAATCGTTGGCATATCGCCTTAAGTACATGGTTAAAAGACTATGTCTACATTCCTTTAGGAGGAAATCGATGTGGGAAAATAAGACAAAAAATAAATGTCTTTGTAACGTTTTTAGTATCAGGTTTATGGCATGGAACAAGCTATCTTTTATGGGGTGTTTGTCATGGCATATTCGTTGCCTTTTCAAAATTTTTTTCGACAAAATCTAAAATTTTAAATCGTTTGATTACTTTTGTTTTGGTGTCTTTTGTATGGGTCTTCTTCTTGTATCCTACAAGTGCACTTACGGCATCTAAAATGTTTTTGAGTATCTTTACAACTGGAAATTATGTATCTTTATTTCAAAATATATTATCTCTTACTCTAGATGTCGGAAACTGGATTGTCCTTCTTATAAGTGTGTTCCTTTTATTTTTATATGACTTCCGAAGTGAGAAATGGATAAACTTTTGGAAACGGTCTTCTATCGAATGGAAAACTTTAGTTCCATGTGTTCTTGTTTTAGTGATTTTACTTTTTGGGGTTTATGGAATTGGGTTTGAAGTGACAGACTTTATTTACAGTAAATTTTAGAAAGGAGAGTCTTTATGAAGTGGATTCGAAGTTTACTTATCATTTTGCTTACACTCATTATTTTCGTCGGTTTAAATAGACTTGTTTCTCCCAAATATGGGGATTCCTTAGTTGAAGGAAGCATGACTGCAGCTTATTATGAAGAAGAAAAAAATCACGAAATTATCTTTTTAGGTGATTGTGAGGTTTATGCAAATATTTCTCCTATGGTTCTTTATGAAGAAGAAGGAATTACAGCATATGTAAGAGGAAACTCTCAGCAACTCATTCATCAGTCTTATTATTTACTTGAAGAAACCTTAAAATATGAAATTCCCAAGATTGTGGTTTTTAATGTGAATTCCTTACGTTATGGTGAGGAAGAAAAGAGTGAAGGTTATAACCGTTTGATGATAGATCAAATGAAGTGGTCAAAAGAAAAAATAGATTTAATAAAAGCTTCCATGACAAAAGAAGAAAATTTTTGGTCTTATGTTTTTCCGATATTACGTTATCACTCTCGTTTTAGCAAACTAAGTGAAGAAGATTTTAAATATTTCTTTATAGATAACCGAAATACATTTAATGGTTTTTTAATCAATAAAGAAATTCGTCCAGCGGGATCTCTTCCTACCAAAAAGATACTTCCGACCTATGAGTTTTCCAAAGAAAATATGGATTATTTAGAAAAAATTTATGAATTATGTAGGGAACATAATATCAAACTTGTTTTAATGAAAGCACCAAGTTTATATCCTTATTGGTATGATGAATATGAAAGCCAAGTTGTGGAGTATGCCAAGTCTCATGATTTAGATTATTATAACTTTACTAAGGTGACAGAAGAAATTGGCTTAGATTATGAGACAGATACCTATGATGGAGGACTGCATCTTAATTTATATGGAGCAACCAAATTATCAAAGTATTTTGCTAAAATCTTAAAAGAAAATTATGCACTTACGGATTATCGTCTAGACAAAAAAGTGAATGAGGTTTATAATAAAAAAGTATTAGAATATAAAAAGAAAGTAGAGGAATAAAAAATGAATTTAAAAAAATTATTAGGAATTGGTTTAATTACTTTATGTTTAGCTGGGTGTGGAGAGACTCCAGCAAATAAAACTGGAAATGAAAGCAATAATACAAGTGTCTATAGTTTAAAAGTATCGAATATGGAAATTGTACCTGGAGGAGAATTTTCAAGAGAAAAATTTGGAACAGAAAATGCTTTTTCAGAACTTTCTAGTTGTGCATTCGAAGGAAAAGATCGAGTTTATACTTATGACCATTATGAAATTCAAACATTCTTAAAAGATGGAAAAGAATATGTGTTATCTGTTTACTTCTTAGATAATACAGTAAAGACAAGTGAAGGACTCGAGTTTGGCGATACTTTAGATAAAATGAAAGAATTATATGGAAATAATTACAAAGAAACGGGAACGATGTATGAATATGAAAAAGGAAATACAACATTAAAAGTCATTCTTCAAAATGATGTTGTAAGTTCTATTGAATATGTCTTTGATGTTGATAGCTTAAAATAAAAATACTTAAAATTATGAATGGTAAGGAAATGTCCTTACTTTTTTTACATCTTTTTTCTTAAAATTCATATACTTTTTTAGGTGATACGACTTTATGAAATTCAATGGACTCACGAATAAAGAAGTAGAAGTGCAAAGAAAGAAGTATGGAACCAATGCTTTAACCGAGATGAAAAGAAATAGTTTTTGGAAACTATTATTAGAATCTTTAGGAGACCCAATTATTAAAATCTTACTGATTGCTTTAGCCATTAAAGTTGTTTTTTTGTTTCGAGATTTTGATTATTTTGAAACTTTAGGAATCTTAATTGCTATTTTTCTTGCATCTTTCATTTCGTCAATAAGCGAATATGGAAGTGAGCAAGCATTCAAAAAACTTCAAGAAGAATCAGAAAGCATCTTGGTAAAAGTAAAAAGAGATGGAAAAATCATCGAAGTTAAAATGGATGAAGTCGTGGTGGGAGATATCATTCTTTTATCAAGTGGAGATGCGATTCCTGCCGATGGAATCTTGGTGGAAGGACATCTAAGTGTCGATGAATCAAGATTAAATGGAGAAACAAAAGAAAATAAAAAAATGGCTGAGTCTTCCAATAACAAACTTCTTCGTGGGTCCGTGATTTATGAAGGAACAGGAACGATGCAAGTTCAAAGTGTAGGAGACCAAACGGTGTATGGAGCTTTAGCCAAAGAAGTGCAAGAAAAAGAGCCAGTGAGTCCTTTAAAGCTTCGACTTCGAGGGTTTGCCAAAACAATTAGTCGAATCGGTTATGTCGGAGCATTTCTAGTAACCGTTTCTTATCTTTTCTCAGTGATTGTCATGAATAACAATTTTGAATGGAGTCGTATTTGTGATACTTTAACCAATTTCAGAGTTATGGCGGATTATCTTATTTATGCTTTAACTTTATCTGTGACCATTATTGTCGTGGCTGTTCCCGAAGGACTTCCAATGATGATTACTTTAGTTTTATCAAGTAACATGAAAAGAATGCTAAAAAATAATGTGTTGGTAAGAAAACTTGTGGGAATTGAAACCGCGGGTTCCCTAAATATTTTATTTACAGATAAAACCGGAACTTTAACAAAAGGAAAATTAGAAGTTGTGGATATTGTAAGTGGCGAATTATTTCATTTTCATACCGAAAGTGAGTTACAAAAGAAAAGTGAGCTTTGCACGAGTATTGAAAAAGCCATGGCCTGGAATAATCAAAGTTTTTACAGTGAGGGAAAAGTGATAGGTGGGAATTCCACAGATCGAGCTTTGCTTCAATTTTTTACACCCAAAAATATCGAAAAAGAAATCATTCATTCCACTCCTTTTGATAGTAAGTATAAATATTCCTCAGTTACAATAAAAGAAAATGGAGTAGAAAAAACATATTTTAAAGGGGCAAGTGAGAAGATTATCCCTAAATGTAATCGCATGATGTTAGAAAGTGGGGAAGAAAAACCATTTACAACTCATGAGGAAATCGAAAGAGAAATAGAAAGACTCACCAAAAAAGGAAGTCGTGTCATTACTTTAGCAGTAGGAAGAAGTGAATCATTAGAATATTTAACATTTCTAGGAATCGTTGCTATTAAAGATGATTTACGGAAGGAGTCCTTTGAAGGGGTTTCTTTGATTCAAAATGCGGGTATTCAAGTTGTGATGATTACCGGAGATGCCAAAGAAACTGCAGAGTCCATCGCGAAAGAAGTAGGAATTATCAAAAGTCCTTCTGATTTAATTCTCACAAGTGAGGAATTAAATCATTATTCTGAGTATGAACTTGAAACTCTGTTACCAAGAATAAAAGTCATTTCCAGAGCCCTTCCTCAAGATAAAAGTAAACTTGTGAAAATTGCCGAACGAAAAGACCTCATCGTCGGAATGACAGGAGATGGTGTGAATGATGCCCCAGCTCTTAAAAAAGCGAATGTTGGGTTTGCCATGGGAAGTGGAACCGAAGTTGCGAAAGAAGCAAGTGACATTGTCATATTAGATGATAATATTTTATCGATTAGTCAGGCGATTCTTTATGGAAGAACCATTTTTAAAAGCATTCGTAAATTTATTATTTATCAATGTACTTGTAACTTTGTAGCCTTATTCTTATCCATTATTGGTCCTTTTGTAGGAGTAAATACTCCAATCACCATTATTCAAATGCTGTGGATTAATATGATTATGGATACATTTGCAGGACTTGCTTTTTCTTATGAACCAGCTTTAAAAGATACAATGAGGGAGCCTCCAAAAGATAAAAATGAACCCATTATGAATCGTTATATGTATTCAGAGATTATTTTTACAGGTCTTTATTCAGCTTTATTATGTTTGTTTTTCTTGAAACATCCATGGGTTCGTTCTTTAGTAAGAACAGGCGAAGATTTTAAATATTTAATGACGGCTTATTTTGCTTTGTTTATATTTATTGGTATAGGGAATGCTTTTAACGCAAGAACTCATCGTCTAAATTTATTTGCCCATTTAAGTGAAAACATTGTTTTTGTTCTAACCATTTTGTTTATTGCATCCGTTCAAATGATTCTCATTTATAAAGGAGGAACTGTATTTCGAACCTTTGGACTCACACCTTTTGAATTATTCTTTGTGTTAATTTTATCATTTACAGTGATTCCTGTTGATTTTTTAAGAAAAATGATACTAAAGAAAAAGGGGATTCCTTTGGGGGTGTAATCTCTTTTTTTTCTTTACTTAGAAACGAAAAAAAATTATAATAAATATAAGGAAGTGGATTATGAAAAATGAAAAAAATTTTATCTCATTTATAACAAGTATTGGTTTAGTTTTTTATGGAGCATTTCTTCTTTGCGCAACTTTATTTCATCTCAGTGATTTTCGAATTTATGTAACTATCTTTTTTGGACTCTATGGAGCTTTACATCTTATAGACTATTTTTTTCCCGAAAACAAAAAAGAATATACACCTTTACTAAGTGGTGTACTAGGAATTCTTTTTGGAGGAGTTGGACTCTTTTATAATTATGTCGAAGACCCTAAAAACTTTGCGATGGCGATCTTGCTATTTGCATTGTTGTTATGTTTTATTAAACTTAAGAAAGCCGATTATTTTCATGATCGAAAAAGTAAATTTTGGCTCATTGAAGTAGCAAGTTTAATTTTCTTCTTACTATTAAGTATTTTAATCAGTATGAATTTAAATTTTTCTGAAAATGTTTTATTTTTAATACTAGGTTTCTATTCATTCTTTATTGGCGTTTTTGAATTTTTCGAAACATTATTCTTTCAACTTACGAAAGGAAAATTAAAATGAAAGTTGTAAATGATTTTGATGAATATCAAATTTTAGATATGGCAGATGGTCAAAAACTAGAGAAATGGGGACAATTTCTTTTATCAAGACCGGACCCTCAAATTATTTGGGATGAGAAAGTAAATCCTTCTCTTTGGAATCAAGTAGATGCAACATATAACAGAAGTAAAACAGGTGGAGGAGAATGGCATATTCATTCCTCACTTCCAAGCTCTTGGGTAATTCATTATCAAGACATGTCTTTTGCTTTAAAACTTATGGGTTTCAAACATACAGGATTATTTCCTGAACAAGCTTATAACTGGAATTATATTCGGGAAAAAATAAGAAAAGAGAATCGACCCTTAAAAGTCTTAAATTTATTTGCCTATACAGGGGCTGCTAGTGTAGCAGCTTTAATGGAAGGTGCCAGTGTGACTCATGTCGATTCTTCAAGAGGAATGATTGACTGGGCAAAAGAAAATGTGAGACTGAATCATTTAGAAGACAAACCAATTCGTTTTCTAGTAGATGATGTTGTGAAATTTGTAAAAAGAGAACTTCGAAGAGGAAATACCTATGACATCATTATTATGGATCCACCTAGTTTTGGCAGAGGAAATAAAAATGAAGTTTGGAATATTGAAAAAGACTTATATTCTTTAGTAAAAGATTGTACAGAACTTTTAAGTCATAAACCTGTGTTATTCTTAATCAACTCTTATAGTACAGGCCTTTCCAAAACAGTTTTAGAAAACATTTTAAATTTAACCATACAAAAAAAATATGCTGGAATCGTATCCAGTGACGAATTAGGAATCAAAATGAAAGAAAGTTCTATCGTATTACCTTGTGGAAACTATGCGAGGTGGGAAAAGGAGTAATATATGAAATATTCTGCTCATTATCAAGAGAAAAAAATTTCATTTTTAAGTGGGGATTTAACCATCTATGAAAATGGTAATTTTGGAGTCAAATATTTAACAGATGATACCATTTTCATAGCCTGTCTAAAAAATACTCGAGCTAAAGTATTTGAACATGTTTGGTGTTTTGACTTCTTTGGAGAAAATGATTTAATGATGGAAATGACTTTAGAGCCAAGAAAAACAGGAACGGTTCATTATCGATATGAAGATGGTTTTAAAGAAATTTCCAGATGCAGTGGTTATCAAAAAGTAAGTGATACAGTAGCAATTTTAACCATTGGCGAGATGAACTACTTATGTGATATTCCACGGGAAAAATCTCTTACGGTAGCTTGTGATAAAATAGAAAAAGAAGAGTATCAAGGACATCCTATTTTCTTAATGAAACATCATTTAATAGATCAAGCACCCTTATCTAATATTTATCATTTAGAATATTATGTAGATGAAAATGGAAAAGTCATTAGTAAAAGGTTAAATACATTTCGAAGAGAATTTTTAAATTTTCCAGAAGAAGAGCTTTATCCAAATTTAGAATTATTAAGAAAAGATTGTGAAGAAACTTTAAAAAATGAAAAAGAAAAGTTAAAGGGGAGTATTTTAATTAGAAAGAAGTGAGAAAAAATGCAGGAAGAACCTCTATTTTATGTAGAAAAAATAAATGAAGAATATATGTTAATTCATCGAAAGTTAGAAGATGATTCTCTTTATGAAATCTCTTCAGAAAAAGAAATTTATCATGCAAAGAAAATAGAACCAAATCGCCATACAAACAAAATCCTTTTATTTGTAGAGGAAGATTTAGGATTTGGTCATGTTCTTCAATATTATATGAATTTAAAAGGACAAATTGTAAGTTTTGTCTTTAATTCGTTTAATCATAAATATACCCAAGTTTTAAACGAAGAAGAGAAAGAAAAACTAAAACAAGAAATTCAAAACTTTTATCAAACAACAGAAGAAGAACAGACTTTATTAAAACGCTCTATCGTATGGAAGGGACAAGCAGAATAGGCATTTTAAGGAGCAAATTTCTCTCTAGTTCTAGGTAAGGATATGTGGTATAATAAAACACATAGTGAGGTAGTTATGAAAAAAATTATATTAGTAGATGGAAACAACTTATTATTCCGTAGTTATTATGCAACTGCATATTCAGGATCTTTACTTAAAAATTCCAAAGGATTTCCAACCAATGCTTTATATGGCTTCATTGGAATGATGAATAAAATTATTCATGAAGAACAACCACAGTATATTGCTGTTGCTTTTGATATAGGAAAGAATTTTCGAAAAGAAAAATATGACTTTTATAAAGAAGGAAGAAAGAAAACACCAGAAGAACTTCATATGCAAGAGCCTTATGCAAGAAAAATATTAAGTGCAATGGGCATTCCTTATTTTGAACTGGCACCTTATGAAGCAGATGATATCATTGGAACATTTGCGAGAATGGTCGAAGAAGACCCAGACTTTGTGGGAACCATTATTAGTTCAGACCGAGATTTACTGCAACTTGTAAGTCCTCAACTCGATATGAAACTTTTAAAACAAAAAGATTACATTCGTTATGATGTCGCGACATTTCAGAAAGATTATGGAATGGATCCCATTAAAATTATTGATTTAAAAGGATTAGCAGGAGACTCTTCCGATAATATTCCAGGCGTACGAGGAATCGGCGAAAAAACTGCTTTAACCCTTTTACAAACTTATGGTTCTGTGGAAGGTATTTATGAAAACATTGACAAAATCAAAGGAAAAACCAAAGAAAAATTAGAAGCAGAAAAAGAATCAGCTTTCATGAGTAAAGAAATTGCAACGATTTACCGAGAAGTTCCACTAGATGTGAAAGACCTAGAAGATATTCGGTATACCCCAAAAGATAATAAAGAGTTATATGAAATTTATGAAGAACTGGAATTCTATTCTTTTATGAAAGGTTTAAAGCAAGAAGAAACGGATGTTTCTATTGATTTAAAAGAATTACATGATGTGAATGAATTAAGTGAAAGTAATGAGTATGCTTATTATATTGAATTAGATGGAAGTAATTATCATACAGCTGAGGTCGTTGGTATGAGTGTGGCAAGTAGCAAAGATTGTTTCTTTGTACAACCCGATAAAATAAAAGAAGTTTTAGAAAGAATTTCTTCCAAAACTTTATATACCTTTGATTATAAAAAGAATATTGTCGTTTTAAATCGCTTAGGAATTTCTTCTTCTAAAGTGAATACCGATTTGCAAATTGCTTATGCCTTACTTCAAGATAGTAGCAAAGATGATATCGCATTCTACATGGAACCAAGTGGCTATCACGTAGCTTTCTTAGATAATATTTGGAAGAAAAAAGAAGGACTGACTGAAGATTGGAAAAAAGATATTGCTTTAAAAAGTAGATATATTTTTGATAATCGTGACCGTGCTATTTTAGACTTAAAAAGAGATGACATGTATGAACTTTTTGAAAAAATTGAAATGCCTCTTGCCCCTGTTCTAGCTGACATGGAAGTGACAGGAGTGAAAGTAGACAAGTCTGTTTTAGAAACAATGAAAGAGGAAACCAAAGGAAAAATTGATGCTTTAACCAAAGAAATTTATGAACTTGCTGGCGAAGAATTTAACATTGCAAGCCCAAAACAATTAGGAGAAATCTTATTTATAAAACTAGGTCTTCCAGCAGGAAAGAAAACAGAAAAAGGATTTAAAACAGATGTCAAAGTTTTAAGTAAATTAATCAAAATTCATCCAATTATTGGCAAAATTCTAGAATATCGAAATGTAACTAAACTTTATTCCACTTATCTAGAAGGATTAGAAACGTATATAAGAGAAGATGGAAAAATTCATACGATTTTCAAACAGAACTTTGCAAGAACAGGAAGACTTTCTTCCACAGAACCAAATCTGCAAAATATCCCAGCTCATGATGAAGAAGGAAGAAAAATTAGAAAAGCATTCTTACCATGTAATGATTGTTTCTTAAGTGCCGATTATTCTCAAATTGAACTTCGAATTTTAGCTCATATTTCAAAATCAAAAGAACTTCAAGAAGCCTTCATTCATGATGCTGATATTCATACCAAAGTAGCCTCTGATATTTATGGAGTACCTGAAAGTGAAGTTTCCAAAGAGATGCGTAGCACAGCAAAAGCAGTGATCTTTGGAATTGTTTATGGTATCAGTGGATATGGTCTAGGAGAAAACTTAGATATTAGTTCCAAAGAAGCGAAAGAATTCATTGAAAAATATTATGAACTTTATCCAGGGGTCAAACATTATATGGATTCCATCGTGGAAGAAGCGTATGCCGAAGGCTCTGTTCGAACATTACTAAATCGAAGAAGAGTGATACCAGAACTTACAAGTTCTCAGTTTATGGTAAGACAATCTGGCGAGCGTATTGCTCTTAATACCCCAATTCAAGGAACAAGTGCCGATATTATTAAAAAAGCTATGGTTGAAATTTATGAAGAATTTCAGAGTCAAGGAATCAAAACCAAAATGGTCTTACAAGTACATGATGAATTAATCTTTGATGTCATAGAAAGTGAAAAAGAAAAAGTAGAAGAAATCGTCACAAATATAATGACGCATACAATAGAATTAGATGTACCTTTAAAGGTAAGTCATGATTATGGAGTGAATTGGTATGATACAAAATAAAAATAAAATCGTAGTTGGAATATTACCAACTTATAATTTAAAAGATATGAATGATCCTTATCAAGATCGTGCTTCTTTTGTTACCATGTATGTTAATAAAATAAGAGAATGTGGAGGAATTCCCATTGGAATATTAGACAAAGATATTTCAATATATACAAGTCTTTGTGATGCTTACTTAATTCCTGGAGGCACCAAAATATGGCGAGACTTTTTTCCAATATTTTTAGATGCTTTAAAAAATCATAAACCAATTTTAGGTGTTTGTATGGGTGCTCAAATGATATCTATGTTTTTTAATTTATTAGAAGATCAAAAGAACTATCCAGAACTTTCATTAGAAGAAATTTATCAAAAATTAAAAGAAGAAAATCCCTATTTAGTAAGACTTCCAGAAGAAAACATTCATAACCATATAGTCACCAAAGAAATAGAAACCATTGAAAAAGCCAAACATGAAATTCAAATTTTAAAAAACAGTTTACTTTATCAAATTTATGAACAAGATACGATGGATGTTGTAAGTTTACATTCAATAGTCATTAATCGAGTTCCAAAAAATTTACTCGTATCTGCGAAAACCATAGATGGAGTCATCGAAGCTGTAGAATATCAAGATTTTATTTTAGGAGTTCAATTCCATCCGGAGATTGTAGACGACAATAAAATTTTTGAATGGCTTATAGAAGAGGGAAGAAAATGCCAGAAATCGCGGAAGTTGAAACAGTAAGAAATACTTTAAAACTTAAAATATTAAATCAAAAAATAAAAGACTTTAAAGTTTACTATGCACCTATTTTAATAGGTGACATAGAAGAAACAAAACAAAAACTTATTGGCAAGTCATTTATAGATATTAAAAGAATTGGCAAGTGGCTTTTATTTGAAACAAACACTCATTATTTATTAAGTCATTTAAGAATGGAAGGAAAATATTTTTTAAAAGACGAGAAAGAACCCCTAGAAAAACATGAACATGTAGAAATCATTTTTGAAAATGGCTTAAGTATGCGTTATCATGATACAAGAAAATTTGGAAGAATGAAAATGATTGAAAAAGAAAAACTTTATGAATTTGAAGGAATCAAGAAACAAGGAATAGAACCAATAGATTCAAAACTTACCAAAGAATATTTGTATGAACATTTTTCAAAAAAGAATATTCCTATGAAAACTCTTTTGCTTGATCAAACCATCATCAGTGGTTTAGGAAACATTTATGCAGATGAAGTATTGTTTGATGCCAAAATTTTACCAACTAGACTTGGAACTTCTATCACTTTAGAAGAATGTGAAAGAATCAAAAAGTCTTGTAAAAAAATTATCACAAAAGCAATAGAAATGGGTGGAACAACAATTCGAAGTTATACTTCTTCTTTAGGAGTGACAGGAAGATTTCAACAATATTTAATGGTTCATAAACGAGAAGGAGAGAAGTGTTTTACTTGTAATAATCCCATCATAAAAACAAGAATAGGTGGAAGAAGTACTTATTACTGTGAGCATTGTCAAAAATAATTATTTTTAACCACTATGATAAAAAATAACAAAAAAGTATTGACTTGTGTGGGGGGGGGGTATGATAGAATAGACCTATATGATAGAAAGTAGGTCTTTTATTATGGAAAGAAAGAAAACAAGTTTATTAATTATAGGGGTTTGTATTTTAGTCTTAAGTGTTGTAGGAATCACTTATGCCTTTTGGCAATTTCGAGCATTTCAAACAGATGAAGATAGATTAGCATCTAGTTGTTTTCAGGTAACTTTAACAGATGAAAAAAATCCAATTTCATTACCAAAAGCTTATCCTATTAGTGATGAAGAAGGACACGAATTAACTCCTTATGAATTTACAATTACCAATGTATGTACAACTTCTTTAACTTATCAAGTAAATCTAGAAACATTAAGTTTAGAGGAAGGGCAAAAACCTTTACCCGAACAATATATAAAAGTACAACTAGATGATAGAACTCCTACATTATTGAATAGCTATGAAAGTGTAACTCAAACGATAGAAAATGCAACTGCTTCCCATAGACTAACGACAGGAATATTAGATGGAGAACATAAAAGTGTCACATATCATTTAAGATTATGGTTAGAAGAAACTACACCAGCAATCGATGATGTGATGAATGCTTATTTTAAAAGTAAGATTACAGTTACAGCAACCTACAAAACAAATGAACAATTACAAAATAATATCACTTTAAGTTCCCAATCAAATACAGATAACTATAATGAAAATGGAGAAAGTATCACACTTACAGCAACAAGTGATAAATATGATTTAACCGAATATAAAATTAGTGAAAGACAAGAAACCCAAAATTGGAAACCAATCAGTACCAAAGATACAGTATTTACGATTACTGAAGAATTTAATAAAATTGGAACTTATTACTTTGCAGTAAGAGATGAAGTAGGAAACATTCAAGAACAAGAATTTGAAGTCACCAAAGTAGATACATCAGGACCAAATATTAGTTATACTGAAAAAGATAATCATACATCAGTAGAATTAACAATTACAATGAAAGATAGCCAAAGTGGTTTAGTAAAGTATCAAGTGATTAAAGAAGACTTAACTCCAATTATGTTGTTAACAGAAAGCACACTAGAACCTCCAGAAAGTTGGACAGAGATCCAAAATACCAAAGAAGATTATGTAATTACCAAAACAATAGAAGATAATGGAGTCTATTATATCTTTGCACAAGATGAATTAGGACATACAAGTTCTATGAAATATAGTACAGATATTATCGATCAAGATCCACCAACTATTGAACTTTCAAATGAATTAAGTACATGGGGAGCCAGTGACACGATTCACATCAATTTAAGTGATGAAAAAGCAGGATTATTTGGATATCAAGTAATGAAAGAAGAGCAAGAACCAAGTGAGTGGGTTACTATAGAAAATAATCCAAAAAGTCATACAGTAGATTATCCAGTGACAGAAAATGGAACATATTATATTTATGCCAAAGATGCTTATAACAATATTACTCACAATTCTATTGAAATTAAATGGGTAGATACAAACCAACCTGTAGCAAATGTTACATTAAGTTTAGATGGCAAAACCATTATAGCAAATGCAAGTGAAAGTAAAGATACAGAATCAAGTATTGCTTCTTATGAATATAAATTAGATGACGATGAAAACTGGATTACAGATAGTAACACACATACTTTTGCCGTCCCTAAATATGGTAGAACTTATAAAGTAACCGTAAGAGTAAAAGATGTCGTTGGAAATGTAAATGAAATATCAGATACAATATATATGAAAGGACTCGTCACTGATGTAATAAAAGATGTAGAAGTCGTGACAACAGGAAATGGACTTTATTCAGTAAATCATAATGATGCAAACATCACATGGGATGGGACAGAAACTCAAAAGGCTAATTTACTACAAACAGAATTAAGATATGCAGGATCTGATCCAAATAACTATGTGAGTTTTGAAGAAGTAGCAACAGGGGACAGATACGAGCTCATATTGTGTTTACAGAGAATTTGTTCAAATTTGAGTGTTATTCCAAATTTTGAAGTAGCAGAATTCTATCCTGATAGTGCTTCTTGTGAAGCAAAAAAAATAGATGAAGGACTAATATCACTGGTTAATGGGATGGCAAATGGTGACGAATATACTTTAGAATGTAAAAAGACACAAAGTAGAGGCGAGATTATTAATTCATTATGGCGAATCATAGGTTTAGTAAATACCCCAGAAGGACAAAGAGTAAAGTTGGTAAAAAATGAATCTATAGGAAGCTATGCTTGGGATACTTCAGCAACTATTTTAAACCGTGGTCAAGGAGTCAATGAATGGAGTGAAAGTGATTTAATAAAACTTTTAAATCCAGGATATGAAAAGAATGAAAAAGAAAATTCAAATGGAGTAAAACAAACAAATACTTATGCAAATAATAGTTTATATTGGAATGGTGGGAGTGGAGTATGTTATGGAGGCCTTAGCAATCAAATGTTTCCATGTACATTTAATATTAGTAATAAAATGCCAGAAAGTTTAAAGAATATGATAGAAAGTGTGACATGGAATACAGGAAGTAATGGAACTGAATATAGTTATGACCAAATTAATGTAAACGAATTTTATAATTTAGAAAGAAGCAATAATGCGAGGGATACATGTAAGTTAGAAAGTACTTCTTCCGGCTATTGTGAGGAGACTGGAGGAGAAGTAGTAAGTACAACAAGTTGGAAAGGGAAAGTAGGACTTATATATCCCAGCGATTTTGGATATGCAACTAGTGGAGGAGAAAATGATAATAGAAATACTTGCTTAAATACATCAGTTTATTTTTGGAATGATTATAATAAAGAAGCACATCCCGAATGTTACGAAAATGATTGGTTAACAGCTGATAGATCGTATTGGACAATATTGCCTTACGCATTTTCGAACCATTCGGACCATGTCTTCCAAATTAATGTATATAATGTGTATTATGAAGTCACGGACGCTCGCAAAGCTGTATACCCTACTGTTTATCTTTTACCTTCCGTAAAAATTGTGGGTGGTACAGGAACTTATGATGATATGTATCAATTGTCGTTGTAATCATTAGAAACATTTGAATTAAAAATTAAAAAATTAAAATGCTAGATTGTGGTTAGTTTAGCATTTTTTTTGCAATGTATATTCTTGATAAAATTGATAATGTTTAGAATTTTCTATTGGAATATTTAAATCATTTAATTCTTGAATAACTTCAGGAATTAAACTTCCAAATAATAATAAGTTATTAGCAAAAATGGTACCAATTTTTTCTTTAGAAATAGAATATTTTTGAGATAATTCTTGAATTGATGTATTTCTTCTTCTTTCTTTGATTAAATAAAGGATAGATAAAGAATCTTTCAAAGATTTTTTTAACATCTTTTTTCTTTCTTTTTCAATTCTAGCGATCGTTTTACTCATCATTTTTAGACTATAAGTATAAATATCATTTTCTTTTGTAGTAATTGGATAAACCCCTTCTAAAGTATCACCATGTTTTTTAATAAGAATATCATAATAAGTTGGTCTTTTTTCTTTTAATTCTTGAACAGCATATTGAATATCTTCCATGGAATTATATAGAAAATAATTATAAAGTCCTTTTCTAAGGTGTCCCGTCACAAGTTTTTTAGTAATAGAAACTGATTTTTGAATAATGGTTAAAGCATCATGTGTATTAACATCTTCTTCTAAATTATACATATCTAATCCTAAAAAGACACTTAAATAACGAATATCAATATTTTTATTACGGCTATTTAATGCATCTCGTAATTCTTCAATAGAAACATTAAATTTACTTGCATATTCAGATTGAAGTTTTTTTAAAATAAAATGTGTATTTTGAGATTCCATAGCTTCTTTAATGAATTTAATTTTTTCATCTTTTGGATAATTTAAATAAGTGAGTAAAAAATAAACTTTAATTCCATTATTAATTTTTTTGAAAGCTTGAATAAACCCTTCACTCATAAAAGTAGCATTTAAAATATCTTCTTGTTCTTTCGGATTTAAATAACTTAACATTTCTTGAAATAATTTAGGATCTCCATAAAATTTAGATTCATAGTATTTTTTTGAATTTTTTTGTCTTTTAATTCCCTTTTGAATATCATAATTTTTTCTAATTAATTGATAATGCATAGAGATATGAGAATTGACGGCATATTTAGAATTCATATTTGTTCCATCTAATAAAGTATTTAATACTGCTTGAACAAAAAGAAGTTGATTTGTTTTACAATCTTCTAAATTTAAGAATTGATTTAATTCTATATAATAATTTTGATATGGAGTAAAAAATATTTCTGTTAAGTGAGCATCAGGAGTATGAGAATAAGCATATAAAATAAAATTTCTCATATTTTTTTTAACAACTTGTCTTAATTCATAGTTATCTTTTATTATATTTGGATGTTCATTGACATATTTTAAAACTTCATTGTTAATCGTATCAATTTCTTCAGGAGAAGGATTCCAAACTTTAAAGTAACAATCTAATACTTCTGATACCATTGACTTAATTTTAGATAATTTCGTTTCTTTCATTTTCTTTTCCTTTCAGAAACATATTATATAAGAAGATAAGCAAAAATTCAATAAAAATGATTGCATAATATATAAAAAAGTGATAAGATACAGCTATAAATCAGTGATCAAAAGACACGATAAAATATCTTTTTTGTCTAGAGAGTTTGGGGTAGGTGGAACCAAATCAAAAAAATATTTTGTTACTCCTTTTGCTAGAGGCCTAATAAGGCACGGAGATTTCCGTTATCAAGAATTAAGTGAAAAATAAGGATGGTACCGTCTACCCAATAGACTCCTAAGTGTATCATCTTTTTTTATTGGAGGGTGAGTTTATGAAAATTAAAAGATTATTAGTGGATCCAAGTTTATATGAGGAAATGAACTTGGAAGGTCAAAGGGAAGTAGAAAAGCAACTTGCATTGTTAAATGGAGAACAGTTAGAAAAAATCATGCATTCTATTCCATTAGAAACAGGAGATGCTTTCTACTTATGTGTGGCAAGAGTCTATGCTAGAGGTTTTGTTCAAAATATTCATCAAGAAAGAGTGATTGTTGATAGTCTCATGAATGAAAGAATTTTAAAACGAACCAAAAAGAAAAAGAAGAAAAAAGAAATGGTTCGTGTGATTGAAAGAGATCGTTTAAATTTTTGTTAGAAAGAAGGAAAAAGAATATGGAAAATATTAAAGAAAACGAATACTTAAGCAAATTAAATCATAGTTGTGCACATCTTCTTGCTCAAGCAGTGAAGCATTTATATCCTAATGCTCACTTTTGGGTAGGACCAGTGATTGAAGAAGGATTCTACTATGATATGGATTTAGGAAGTGTTACTCTAACAGAGGAAGATTTAGAGAAAATTTCCAAAGAAATGAAAAAAATTAGTAAAGATGGTAAGAGAATTGTAAGAAGAGAACTTACAAAAGAAGAAGCACTTGACATGTTTCACAATGACCCTTATAAAATCGATTTAATTGAGAACTTCCCAAATGATGAAGTGATTACTTGTTATACACAAGGAGACTTTACGGACCTTTGTCGTGGACCTCATGTCGAAAGTGTGAAAGAATGTAAGTATTTCAAACTTCTAAAGTTTAGTGGTTCTTACTACAAAGGAGATGCGAGTAACAAAGCGTTACAAAGAGTTTATGGGGTGTGTTTCCCAACCGAAGAAGAATTAAATGCTTATTTGGAAGAATTAGAAGACAGAAAACAAAGAGATCATCGAAAAATAGGAAAAGATTTAGGCATTTTTATGACGAATGATTTAGTTGGAAAAGGACTCCCAATGTATTTACCAAAAGGATATATTATTTGGGAATCTTTAGAAAACTATATTAAAGCAAAGGAAAGAAAACTTGATTATTTACATGTGCTTACACCACCTCTTGGAAATGTTGAGTTATATAAAACTTCAGGACATTGGGATCATTATCAAGAAAATATGTTTCCAAAAATGGAAGTAGAAGGAGAAGAATTTGTTTTAAGACCTATGAATTGTCCTCATCATATGATGATTTATGCGAACGAAATTCATTCTTATCGAGACCTTCCTATTCGTATTGGTGAAATTGCTAGAGATTGCCGTTTTGAAGCAAGTGGTTCTTTAAAAGGTATTGAAAGAGTACGTACCTTTTGTCAAAATGATGCTCATTTATTCGTAACCAAAGAACAAATAGAAAGTGAATTTGCATCTGTTGTGAATTTAATTTTGGATGTTTATAAAGATTTACATATTACGAATTATCATTTTGAACTTTCTTTAAGAGATAAGAATGATAAAGTAAAATATTTTCAAGATGATGAAATGTGGGAAAATGCCGAGAATACTTTAAGAAAAGTATTAAATGATATTGGAATTTCTTATGTTGAAAAAATTGGTGAAGCAGCTTTTTATGGACCTAAATTGGATGTTCAAGTAAAACCTGCTGTTGGTCCAGAATATACTCTTTCAACTTGTCAATTAGATTTTTGTTTACCAATGAAATTTAATCTTTACTATATTGATTCGAATGGAGAAAAACAAACTCCTGTGGTTCTTCATCGTGCGGTTTTTGGAAGTATGGATCGTTTCATGGCCTACTATTTAGAAGAAACAAAAGGTGTATTACCACTTTGGCTTGCTCCAAATCAAGTGAATGTGATTCCTGTGAATAACGAGTATCACTTAGATTATGCAAAAGAAATTTTTGATGTATTACAAGAAAATGGTTATCGTGTCAGTTTAGATGATCGTAACGAAAAGTTAAGTTATAAAATGAGAGAATCCGTGATTCAAAAAATTCCTGTTACTGTAATTCTAGGTCAAAAAGAAGTGGATAACAAGACCATTTCCTACCGTGTTTACGGAAGTGAAGAAACAATCACCGTTTCAAAAGAAGAATTTTTAAGTTATTTAAAGACAAGAGTGGAAAAGAAAAATTAATTTTCCATTCTTTTTGATAAAGAAAAGAGGAATTTTATGAAATCAAATATTTTTGAAAACAAAGAATTATTAAAAGAATATTTAGAACTGTATATTAGTCGTTTTACTCATAGTTCTTTATCCTTGAATCCAACATTTGGAGATATTGATGATGCCAAAAATATTTTTCGCTTGCAAGACCAAGCAATAGCTTTAAAAAAATTATTTCAAATTGCTTTTCAGGAAAATCGTGATTTAACGGAAGAAGACATTATTGAAGTAGCAAACACCGTAAACAAAAACTCTATGTATATTTCTAATGGTTATCGAAAGATTGGACATACATTTGCAGATACGGAAAAACCCATCGCATCACCAGAGACGATTCCATTAGAAATGAAAAAATTACTTTATCTTTATAAAACCGAATGGAAAGACTTACCTCTTTTAGAAAAAGTCACAAAGTTTCATATGCGTTTCTTTCAAATTCATCCGTTTGAAGATGGAAATGGAAGAACAGCTAGAATGATTTTAAGTTTTCAATTACTACGAGAAGGATATTTACCATTTATTATTACCAAAGATAAATTTAAAGAATATCATGAAGCATTATACTATGATAAAGAAGAGGTCATTTTAAAAATATTTAAAGAACAATTAGCAAAAGAAGAACAAGCTGTAAGAAATTGTTTAGCAGAGCCTGAAGAAGAACGAGGACCAAAGTTATGAACATCAATCAAAAATTAGAATCTTTAAAAAAATCAAAGTTTCGTAGTAAATTTTATTTAACTGAGAAAGACAAAGAATATATTAAAGAAAAGGGAATGGATACGATTAAGAGGCATGCCGAAGATTTTATTTTGAAACGTCTTGCACCATACCCAACACCGAATGATGGAAGTCAAACCCCATGGAGAGGACACCCTGTTTTTGTAGCTCAACATGGAACTGCAACTTGTTGCCGAGGTTGTCTAGAAAAATGGTATCATATTCCTAAAAATAGATGTTTAACCAAACAAGAACAAGAGGATATTGTAGAGATTATTTTACGCTGGATAGAAAAAAAGAGCAAATCATAAGATTTGCAAATTTAAAATTTGTTCAAAGTATAAAGAAGAATGGTCATTAAAGAAAAGTTTGGAAGAATAAATTCGTGTGATTTTTCCAATTTTAGAATACTCTAACCCTTTATAGTAATAAGTGACTTTGACGGTAGACTGGGTATGAATCGCTTCTAAAATCTTTTTTTCTAATATTTCAATTTCTTCTTCACTTAAAATAGGTTTTGGGTGAATTTGTTTTTGTAGTTCGATTTCTGATAGGACTTCTTTTGTATGAAAAATAGATTCAAAAGGAGCCCACCGAATCGTCTCACGATTATGCATGATGACCTCCAATTTTTTCATTTTGAATTCGTGCAGTGGAAGAAGGGAGTAAACTAGTAGCAAAAAGTAGGCTGTTCTTTCCAAAACGATACGTAATTTCATCCATAGTCAGTGCTATCTTTTCATCTTTTTCTTTTTGGGTAATCGATTCAAACAAATTTAGTTGGACTCCTGTTTTGGGATGGAGATGCCCTAGAGAAATAGAAATTCTACGTATCGGTGTATTTTCTTCATAGAAAGATTCAAAGAGAGTCACACAGTAAGGAAAGAAATCTTGAGTTAAATCAAATCCCGATTCTAATTTCACCGAATGAAAGAATCCTCCTCCAACATTTTTAGAATAAGCAATTCCAAAGCCAATATGGGATGCTTCTAAATGGGCAACACGAAGTCGTTGAGTCAACACATCTAACATTTCTTTGACTAACAGTAAAACATCTTCCCCATAATAATCTTTCATAAGAACTTGGCTATGATGAAAAGATTTTTCTTTGGCTTCTTTTTGAAAATCAGAGATAATTGCATCATCGATTCCATTCGCATGATACCAAAGTTCTTCTCCTAAAACACCAAATTTTTGTTTTAAAGTAAGCTTGTTTGCCTTCGCGATATCACCAATAGTTTTCATTCCAAGCATTTGTAATTTTTTCTCCATTCTTGGTCCAATTCCCCAAACTTTAGAGAGGGGAGTAAGACTCCAAAGTTTTGTCTCGACATCATCATAAGTCCATTTAGCAATCCCATTTTTATAAAGTTTTGCTTCTGTGTCCATCGCAACTTTTGCTAGAAAAAGATTAGGTCCAATTCCACAAGTAGCAGTAAGACCTGTTTTTTCTTCAACTTTTTTTAAAATTTCCTCGGCTAGTTCTTCATCAGTTTTGTGATACATTTTTAGATAGTTGGTAACATCTAAAAAACATTCATCAATAGAGTAGATATGTAAGTCTTGTGTACTTACAAAATCTAAATAAATTTGGACAACTTTCTTACTCATTTCAATATAACGACTCATTCTCGGATTCACAATTGTATAAGAAATATCTTTGGGAATTTCATAAAGTCTAGTTCTTCCTTTGATTCCTAGATTCTTTAAATAAGGAGTAACAGCAAGAGTAATCGCACCTGTCCCTTGATTTTTATTCGCGACAACAAGAGGAGTGAGAAAAGGGTTTAAGCCTCGATCCACACATTCAACGGAAGCAAAAAAACTTTTTAAATCAATACATAAAATATGACGAGAAATCCTGTTCATACAAAATCTCCTTTCAAAAACATTTGTTCGATATCATTGTAACAAAAAGAAAATAAAATTACAATTGGAAGATATTGGAAATAAAAAAAGAAAGAACATGTCTTCCTCTTTAAATCATGGATTCACGAAGTTTGCGAATTCTTGCAATATCAATTTCAGTGGTGTTAGCAATGTCTTCATCACTTTTTCCTTTGGATATCATTTTTTGTATAAGTTTATTCTCACCACGTTCTTCCCCAATGGTAATTCCACGTTTTTCACCGTTTCTCTCACCTTTTCGGTAAGCAAGTTCTTCACACCATGCATCATGATCAAAATCATTGGGATTTAATCCAGCCCTTATAATACTCATAATTTTTTCATTCATTTTTTGATAAATCCTGCCTTTCTTCTCAAAAGAGATACGTTCTTCTTCATCTTGTGCTTTCAAATACTTCAGAAATGTCACATAATCTTTTGTTCTTTCACCATGATTATAATCTACTTTATCTAACATGTCAAGTCTTATGATAACAACTTCCAACATTTCTGTGAGAGGAAATACCGTTAAAGCACTTTCACATTGTTTTTCTAAAATCGAATCACTTAACTTTTCCACAATATTGATTTGAACAATTTTCTTGATGGTTTTATATTTTTTCATTTTAGATAAAAAGTAATCTCCTAAATTACAAACATAAACTCCACTTTTATACATTTCGTCTTTACCAAATTGAGTATAAGCTTCAATATTCGTGACCACATCTTTTTCTACAATTACAATATCGCATCGATTTGTTTTTGATTTTATGTTTTTTCTTTGCAATGTTTTCTCAAAAGTAAGATGAAGTTTTCCTTTTAAAGATCCTTTTTTTAAATTTCGGTAACATTCCAAAAAGTATTCGATTGCATAGATATTTTCAGGGTTACCAAATAAAGTCATAAAGAGTTTATCATTCATAAGTTTTACAAACATAAAATTTACCTCCTATATATATATTCAAAAAAAAGTGCCAATTTCCTTTTTTTTAGAGCAAATTTCTTCAAAAAAATTGAAATTTGTACACTTTATTTACATTTTTACTTATTTCTAATGTCTTTATTTACATTTTATATACATATATTAAAATTGTAAATAAAACGTAAAATAATTTGAAAATATTTAAGTTTCTATTTCAATCTTGTATAATAAAAAGAAGAGATGGAAATTATGGAAAAAGAATTAAGAAAAAAGAAATGGACAAAAAAAGAATATCAAAACTATTTAAAGTACTTAAAAGAAATCAAAGAGGAAGACTATGCGAAGTTTTCTAAAAAAATAATTAGTACTGAGTACCAAATGTTAGGAATACGAATTCCCATGCAAAGAAAAATTGCCAAAGAAATTCAAAAAGGGGATGTGACGTCTTTCTTGTCTTGTTGTGGAAATAACTATTATGAAGAAGTACTGATTGAAGGACTGGTAATTGCAGGACTGAAAGAAAAAGAAGTATTCGAAGAGTATTTTGAACCTTTTTTATTAAAAATTGATAACTGGGCGATTTGTGATTCTGTTTGCAGTGGATTAAAAATCATTTCCAAATATCCAAGTTTTTATTTTTCAAAGATTAATGAGTGGCTTCAAAGAAAAGAGCCCTTTACAGTACGAGTAGGTCTTGTTCTTTTATTAAATTTTTATATGATAGAAGAATATATTCCAAAAATACTTGATCTTGTAAGTACCATTCATAGAGAAGAATATTATATCAATATGGCAATCGCTTGGTTAGTGGCCGAGATAACCATTCGTTTTCCGGATATGGGACTATCCTTTTTAAAGGAAAAGAAACTAGATTCCTTTACTCAAAACAAAACAATTTCCAAAATCAAAGATTCTTACCGAGTGAGTAAAAGTGACAAGGAAAAGTTAAATTTTTATAAAAAGTAATTTACTAACAAAGTATTCCATGATAGAATAAATAAGTACGAAAGAGGTAGAAAGATGGAAAAGCACGCAACGAAAGTTTGTTTTATATTAGTATTAATTGCCATATTGGTTTTATTTACAGGTTGTAATAAAGAATTGTCTCCCAATGGAACAATAGAAGGATATTCTTATGAAGAAACGGAAGAAGTCACAAATTACATAAAAATTGTTACAAATAAAGATAAAGTGATTTTATTAGAACTTTATCCTGATATCGCACCAATTACAGTTGAAAATTTTCAAAAATTAGTCAAAGAAAAATTTTATGATGGACTTATTTTCCATCGGGTAGTTGAAGATTTCGTGATTCAAACAGGAGACCCTCAAGGAAATGGATACGGTGGTAGTAGCGAAACCATCAAAGGAGAATTTGCAGATAATGGAGTAAACAATAATTTGCTTCATGAAAAAGGTGTTCTTTCGATGGCAAGAAGTGATGATATGAATTCTGCATCCAGTCAGTTCTTTATCTGTGTCGGGGAGAAGGACTCTCTAAATATGCAAAACCTAAATGGAAAATATGCAGCTTTTGGGCGTGTGATTGCTGGATATGATACAGTGGAAGAAATATCCAAAGTAGCTACCGATATCTATGATAAACCAACAACGACACAACGGATGAAAACAGTAAGATTTGTGAAAGTAACGAAAGGTTACTATTCACAGCCCAGGAAAGTGAATAAGTGGTAAAGATATTAACAAAATGCGATGAAAAGGGAAAAAATCGC
>CANRDF010000017.1 GCA_947629255.1 uncultured Bacilli bacterium | reverse complement strand
TCTTTTTTTATTTAAGTACTATCTAAAAACGTCTAAATATAGTATAATATTTAGTGAAACAAATAGTAATTTGTATGGGAGGTTTATTATGGCTACAACAAAAGAGTATAAAGAATTTGTATTGGAACAATTAAACTTATTAGATAATATTACTTGTAAATCAATGATGGGAGAATATTTACTTTATTATAATGGAATATTATTTGGTGGAATATATGATGATAGATTACTTGTTAAAATAGTAGATAGTAATAAAAAATATAATATGCAGAAATCTATTCCTTATGAAAGTGCTAAACCTATGTTTTTAGTTGATGATATTGATAACCAAGAAACATTAAGAGATATAATATTAGATACTTACAAAGATTTATCAAATAAAAAGTAATACATATTACAATTTATTTAACTCTCGCTTTGTGTCCTGTTTATTATTTTGTAATAATTATATAATTGTTCTTGAAAGGAGCAAAAACTATGAATCAAGAGAAAATAGGAAAGTTTATTGCAGATTTAAGAAAAAAACAAAATTTAACACAAGAACAACTTGCTGAAAAATTAGGAGTAACTGATAAGTCAGTAAGTCGTTGGGAAAATGGAAAATGCTTACCAGATGTGTCTTTATATAAAGATTTATGTAATATTTTAGGCATTACTTTAAATGAATTTTTTAGTGGGGAAAAAATTAAAGATGAAAATTTCAAAGAACAGGCAGATAATAATTTGTTTAATGCTCTAGAAAATAGTTCATTTACTCTAAAAGAGAAAATAAAATATTATAAAAGAAAATGGAAAAAAGAACATATATCTAAATTTATATTATGTTTTATATCTTGGTTAGTGTTAATAATTGCACTTAAATTCCAAAATGTAGAATTTTATGTTATAAGCACAATAGCAGGTATGTTAGCAACAATATTTTATATTGTTCTTTATAATCAAATGATGATATATGTAGAAAATAATGCATATAAAAAATTGAAAAGTAAAACAAATTACAATTTGTATGAGTAAATTTTTTATAAAAATGTCAATTTACTATTCAATAAATATCAAAAATATGTTATATTATTATTAGCAACGGAAGATTATATAAATTCTTTCGTTATTGGAAAAGAGTTGTAGATAACTACGACACTCGCTCCATTGACGAATCTGTTCGAACTTTTCGAGCATTGATATAAAAGAAAAGCCAATCGAACTGTTGGTATTTTTTATACTCATAAGGAATTTTGATGCATTTGTCAAAATTCCTAGGGGGTTAAATATTTTGTCAAAACAAAATATTTAAAATAATATTGGAGGTTTTGGTATGAAGCAAAAATTAGTTCAAATAAGCAACACCTGTGGCATAGTTTCAGATGAAAATGGGGATATTAGTTTTATTGAAAAAGAAAGTGATTCTTATAATTTTGAAGAAATACTATTAAAGGAAAATAATTTAGAAGAATTAAAATCAAAGTTAGAGTATTGTAAAAATAAATTATCTCTTAATAAACAAAATATTATAGGTGGTAATGTTGGAAGTATCATTTTAATAACAGCGGAAATCGCTTTATTTACATTTTTACATTCAACACTACCATTAGGAATTTTAATTGCAGTAGGGACTCTTTCCTATATTCCTTTTAAAGGAATGCTTTTACTAATGTGTGGAACTAGAATAGGAAGATATAAAGAAAAAAATAAATTAATTGCTGATATTGAAAAGCTGGAATCAGAACTACCTAAATTAGAAAAAGAATTAACAGAAATCAAAGAAAAAAGTAAATATAAAGTTAGAGCTTCAACTGTTAACGAAACTAAACCTTCTGTTGAAGAAATATATCCTGAGATTTCATTATCAATGGATAGTTATGCTCCTGAAAAACATGATACAATTAAAGTATTAAGTTTAAGGAAAAAGAAGTAATTAATAGACCTTGAAAAATTTTAATTAAAATTGAAAGTAAAAGTTGTATATAACTTCTACAATCGCTCCAGTGACGTTTCTGTTCGAATTATTTGGACATTCAAATATATCTCATCTCTAAATGGAGATGATTTTTTATTGCAATAGAAAATCCCCCTATTTTGATATACTTGTCAAAATACCTAGGGGGGTCAAATATTTTGTAATAAACACAAAAAAATTAAAAATATTATCACTTTTTAGCAGTTACATGTTAAAATGTTATTAGATTTTTAAATAAAAATAATATTCTTTATATAATGATGTTACTATAGGAGATGAAAAAATGGATGGATTTACGTCATATGAAGGAAATGCAACAACTTGGATTGTTTATCATAATCACGGCACAACAATTGTTCATGCTACTAATAAAATTATAGCATTAGCTAGATTTTCAGAAAAATATCCTAATTATACTGTAAGCAAAATTGTTCGTGCTTAAAATTATAATAAATTCATAACTTAACGTTAATAAAATTTAAAAATAGGACATTTTGTTTTATTATTCACAAAATTCATAACTTAACGTTAATAAATGTTACTTTTTATTATAAAATATAACAATCTAATACACACACGTTTTTATTTCAAATGATACTTTAGTTTTAATTCATTAAGATATTTACTTCTCATAGCAGGAAGTATTTGAGATGCCACCAAAGTAGAAGTCTCACTCAAAACTGAATTCGTTGTATCAATAAATGTATAATTTTCTACACTTTCTTTAAAGAAATCTTGTAAAGCCATTAAAGCATAATTAAATTCATCAATATTTTTTTGATTTAAAAAACTTCTTTGTTCTAAAGCTAAACTAGAGGTATAATCTCTTTTTAAAGCTACCAATGAATCGGCATAAGTAATAACTAAAAAATCTACCCATTGTTTTGAAATTTTAGAATAATATTCTCTTAATTTTTGATATTGTTCTTCTTTCATTTCTCCTTTTTCAAATAATCTATCATTCCATATTTGACGATCATTAATAGACCGATCAACTAAAATAATATCTTTCTTTAAAGAAATGAGTCTATCTAACTCTTTTGATACTTCTTCTATAATAGCAATATTTCTTTCTACTACATCCATTTGACTAAACTTACTTTTTAAATTTTCTTTATAATATTTAGATGTCGTAAACTCTTCTATCAAAGAAACCTCAAAGCCACCTTTTTTAAAAAAATCATAAAGATTATTTAAAATCGTGGTCTTTCCCGTTCTTGGAGTTCCTGTAAACTCAATCACGAAAGGTTTAGAAAGAGTCACTAAATCTTTAAGTCTTTGAAGTTCCATCTTTTTGGCATGTAGTTGTTTTAACTTAGCATAATAAGATGCATGCTCTACAAAAATGGTATCTTTTAAAAACAAATCTTCTTTTTGATAAAAAACTTTATCTAAAATATCTTTTAATCTTACAAAAATAGGTAAATTTTCATCTTCTCCATCAACCAAGCTTTCATAAACACTTGTATAATACCATCTTTGTAAGTCTTCTCCTCTTTTGAATGCTTTAAAATCTCTTTTACCATTTTTTTCAAATGTGATATATAAATCTTCTAAGTTATTGATTTTATCCGCACATATCACTAATTTATTTTTAAGAGGTAATTGTTTTGTTTCCTCTATAGTATGTCTTTTTCTTTCTTCCCAAGATAAAGATTTATTTGGTTCAGAAGCCCCCATCACTAAATTTGCAATATTTCTTCCAAATTCTTTTTCAATATCTTCTATTGTATATTTGGTATCTTCCACGACATCATGGAGGAAACCTGCAGAAACCACTTCATCGTCATACCCATATGATTCTAGAATTTTTGCTACACTCATGGGATGAACAATCATTGGTTTATCAGGTTCACTCTTGCGAATTTGTCCCATATGAGCATGAAGGGCAAACCATTTCGCTTTTTCTTTGATATCCATAACCTGATTCACTTTCATATATTGAGTAGCAAACTCATATTCATTTTGAATGAAATCTTCAATTTTCTTTTTAAAGTCTTCGAAATCTTTATCATAACAATAAGATTTTGCATAGCCATCTTTTCCAAATTTTTTAGTAATATGATAATAAGCTCTTTGAATCATTTCACTTAAACTTGAATTTGGATAATGTTTCATCGTATAAGCATGTGTTCTTTGAAGAACTGAATTAATATCTGTATTTCGATCAGCAGAAGAAACAATTTTTCCATAAACGGTACGAGGTTCATACTCTAAACTTGCTCGATGGTCTTCAATCGCTTCTTTGATAATTTGCCTTTTCTCTTCATCAAAGAATTTTTTCATATCTTCATTTTCATAAAACATTTTTGCAGACAATACTTCATGTTGATCCTTATCAATATGATGTGCGATATCATGAAATGCCGCGATTGTATAAACCATTTCTACATCAACACCCTCAAATTGAGATGAAAATTCTAAACTTCTTTTTATCACATATTGTATATGGTCTAAGCCATGTCCCACATCATTTTTCTCATAAATAGGAAAAATATGATTTTCAATATACTCCTTTAATTCTTTTCTTATTTTCTCTTCTGATTTCATTCTTAAACACCCACTTCATTGTATCATAATTGAGTAAATTATTACTAGTATTTTTCTTTTAAAATGGTATAATAAGTCTCAAAAAAAGAGGTGATTCTTTTGTATAGCAAAGAAAAATTAAATGATTACTTAAATGAAATTTGTAATTATTTAGAACCAAATCATTCATTTCTTTTAGATAATATTCATCGTATTAGTATATTAAATGATCAAATATTGAATTATATAAATCAAATATCATTAGAAAATGAAACAATCGAAAATCATTTAACTTTTGAAGATGTTTGTCTTCTTGCAAGAGAGATTATTGAACAAATAGATAAAGATTATTTACCTTCTTTCGATAAATTAATATCTAGTGGAGAACTAGAATTTGATTATGAACAAGAAGATAGAGAATCTAAATGTATAATTGAATATTTGGATGGAAATGCTATAAAACAAAATATTCATATTTGTAGAGAATTTAATTATAATGATGTAATTGTATTAATCCATGAATTTATGCATTATATAAACGGAAGAAAATATACAAATATTCGAGAATATTTGACTGAGTTCTTATCAATTTATTTTGAACTTTATACAAATCTTTATCTTTTGAAAAAAGGAATTCCAAGCAATGAACTTGATGCTTTCGCACGTTTAAAATATTTCAAAAATGATTGTTCCATATTAAATAAATATGAAATTGTTTTATTTTGCTTTACTAAATTTGGTTATATAGATGACTACACCATATCTCTACTTCAAAAATATGTTTTTCATATTCCAAAAGATATTTTTGAAAAAGAGTGTATCTCTGTTTATCAAAAGCTTTTAAAAATCGAACAAAAATATTCTTTGGAAATCAGACATAATCCGAAAGAGATGGGACGTATCCTATCAGAAGAATTTTTAACAAAAAATTATCAATATGTACTTGGAACAATGCTTGCATTTTATGCCTTAAACTACTCAAAGTTTGAAGACGTTGTTTTCTTAAATAATCATATTCATGAATATGAAGGACGAAGTATTTCTTCGGTATGTGCTACTCTTGGTGTTAACATTAATGATAAACATTTTTTGGACAATGTCATCCTTTCCATAGTCGATTATATGAAGCAGGTTCAAATCATTATAGACGCCAATCAAATACAAAAATTAAAACTACTCATTTAAAAAGCAAGAACAATGCGAAAACCACTAGTAATATACGCATTCCCGTGTGCATTATGGAAATTGAATATACCGCTGTCTGTACCGCTGGAGAAATGTCCACCGCGTAGAAACCACGGATTGCCAGAATAGATAAAGAAATCACCGTCTGCATTATAACTTCCTATACGTCTTACAGTTATACCATCATTATAAGATACTTGGTAAAATGGTCCAAATTCCTTGGTTCCATCTCCTAAATGTCCTCTTTGAAAAGTTTGATCTATTGATGAATAATCATATAAATCATAATATTTACTGGATGGCCATTCTTTCCCAGTTTCTAAAGAATTCTCTCCATTATTGGAATATGGACCCTTAAAACCTGAATTGTTTGTAGCATTAGGTCCAGTTGTTGGATTACCATTAGTTGCTGTAGCTTGCATAACCCCCATAACATATTCCCATGCTCCGCCAGACATATCATAGATTCCTGAATAGTTTCCTGTTGTACTTCCACCTTGACTCTCTTTTAAATAATAACTTTTAATATTTTCATTTTCGAATACATTTAAACTAGTTGGTCCACCATAATAGTTACAAGACTCTTTTGAATTTGTATATCCGCATGTTGGTGCTAGCGTTGTAGACATTCCTGTAATATAATATTCTGAATTATTTCTATCCACTTCATCACATGTTACACTCTCACCAGCTTTTTCACATCTTCCATATATACTTTGAGTTAAATAGGCTACTGCTCCCCATTCCATATTCTTCATCATGTGACTTTCTAAGTCTCTAAGATACTCATATGCTGTATAAAAAGCATTTGCTACTTGTATTCCTCTCCAACTATAAACATGCGGTTTAATGATCACTTTTGTAGATGCTTGCTCATTTTTTTGAGCTCCTTGTGTACTCCAATCATTTGTTGGCATTACATTCGAATTATCTTCATTTTGATTATATCCTGTTTCAAATTTAGCAACCCAAAACCCATTACTATCAAAATTCGTAAATGCTGGATGAATAATTGTTGTTCCTTTACCTAACGAAGTAGAAATTGTATTATCTTTTCCCTCAAATATAATTTCAAAACCATGATTTATTGCTTTATTTCCATCTATATTTGTCTCTTTCATAGCATCATACACACTCGATACATCTGATAGATTTTTTAAATCTGTTACCGTTTGATAACTATTAAATTTTTCTTCGCTCTCTTGTAATTTATAACTATATCTTGGAATCCATACAAAGTAAGCTTCTATATCTTTTTCTTCTATTTCTTGTCCTGGAGCATAATTATCTGCTACTCCATCTTTTAAAATCACTGCGTTTGCCCACTGTTTATCTGTGTAACTGTACCACTTATCTGTGATATCTGCTTTTACCACTTTTCCTCCATAAGACCCATTCATATTTTGAATCGTAATTCCTGTTGGTTGTTCTTCTAGTATTTTGACGGGAACAAGTCTTCCATTTCCAAGGTCTGGTATAGCACCATTTAATTCTTCCTCTTGATATATTTGTTTAAAATAAAGATAACATTTCGTTTTTGTTGTACTCACATTCTTAAGTCGTACTTCCCAATTTTCATAATCCCAATTGACTGTACTCACTTGTTTATCATTTAATAAATCTACACAATAACTAGAACTTGTATCTAAGGAATATCCTTCGTCTTTTTTAGGAACCTCTTTTACTAAAGTATTATCTTTATAAAAAGCAAATTCTAAATCTCCCATACTTTGAACATTTCCATTTATAATATTTGGATTTGTTTTTACTTCGAATATGGCAAATGTTCTATAGAGTATGACTCCACTAACTAACAAAATACAAACTATGGTAAATAGAATGATTCCAATTCTCTTATTATCTTTCTCTTTAAATTTCTTTAATTTCATTTTGAGTCACTCTACTTTCAAAATGATTATATCATATTTTGTGCGTATTTGGTGAATTTTTTAAAGGAAAGAATTTTAAAATGTAACAATTATATAGGTGATACCTATGATACCGAACAGATTAGAAGGATTAAAAGAAGAAAAAAATTTAAAATCAAAAGAAATCGCCAAAGATTTTGGAATTGCACCTTCTACTTATTCTGAATGGGAACATAATAAAATTCCTATTCCCACTAAAAGAATTGTCGAACTTGCAAATTACTATGAAGTGAATATTGACTATATGTTAAATTTATCGAATCAAAGAAAAAAAGTAATCTCTAAAAATCTAGATTATCAATTAATTGGTAAAAGAATTAAATCTGTTCGAGAAAGTCTTGGTATGAATTTAAGAGATTTTGGTAAATATTTAAATTATTCTTTTTCTTCTCTAGCAAGTTATGAACGAGGAGAGCATTTAATTCAAAGTGAGCCTTTAATTTCTTTATGCAAAACAACTCATATTTCCATAGATTGGATGCTTGGAAGAACGAATCAAAAAAAGATATAACAAAAAAAGATTGTTGATTTAAAATTAATTTCAGCAATCTTTTATTTTACTTCATGAATCTCTTGAGGATGTGTTGCATCAAAAACATTTCCTTCAAAATCATGTGTTCCATTTTTTATAGCATAGTATGCTTGTCTTCTTACTTCTGTGCTATTTTTAAATTTTCTTGCTTCACTAATCATACTATTACGTTTATCCACATTTGCTTTTTCATCACCCGGATATTGCTCTTCTGCTTTTTGTTCCACTTCTTTGACATAGGCTGCATCTTTTCTTAAAGCATCTAAGAAAGACTTATAAACTTCATCAATATTAATATATTGTACAGAAGATAATTTCTTTTCTGTTTCAGCAAAACGCATATGCTTATAGCTTTCGAAAGTCATATTTTCATTACCTGTAATTTTTCTAAGAGCCATCAAGTCTGTTTTATATCCATTATCTGAATGAATGTTACTATAATACTCAATATAACCATCGTTGTATCCTTTATATCCTAGCATTTCATAAGCAAACCATTTTAAGCTATAAGAGTCTGGTCGACCAAAATCATTATGTGGTTGATACCAACGCACCTTATAAATGTTTTCTCCACCATAACGATTATCGGTTAAAGTTGAATAAATGACACCTGGATACATGACTAATTGATTTGTATATAAATCATCTAAAGTTTCTAAGTTCATTTTCTCAAATTCTTCTTCAGAAATTGTATGATAAACAGTATATTTGTCTTTCAAGTATTTATCTTTTTCTTCAGTATACTTTTCTTCATTTGGATAGAAGACTTGAACCGCAAGTTTTGATTGTTCTTCACTTGTTAACTCTAAAAATGCTTTTCCTTCTAAGTAATCTAAGATGTACAACGTATCAAATAACTTCGAATAGAAATCTTGAATTTGTTTTGACGTTTGAATACGAGATGGATCTAAGTTTGCAGAAATAAGTTGATTTGCTTCAAAATGTCTTGATAAGTTCATGACAATGTCCCCATCACCAAACGATTGAGTTAAGTTTCCATCAGCATAGTCTTCTCCACCAGCATCATATCTTCTACCATTATTTTTAAGGAACAATCTTGCATCCATATTATGAGCTGTTTCATGAGACCATGTGCTATAAGTCCATTCTCCCTCTAAAGCTCCTTCAGCTCTCCAAAATATGACTGTACCATTTGCTGTCGCAGCATTTCCATCTTGATGTGCCCATTGACCAAAGACTTCATTAAAGTTTTTATGGAATGGTTCTTGAGTTGTAAGTGGACTTTGGAAAACTTGATTGCCATTTTCATCATAGGTAAATCTCTTATCAATTTGAATCGTATGAATTTCATTAAAGTATTTTGCATCTTCCAAAATTCCCGCGGCCGTTTGATAGTAATCTTTCATTCTTGCGGTATAAATTGCTGCTTGATTTCTAAACTTTTCTTGTTCAACTGGATCATCAGGATCTGCAATATAAACTCTTTGAGACCCAATCACAAATTGAGTTGGAGTGGAAATTATATAAGAAGCATTTTTTGGAATTGTTAAAATTGGTAATACATAGTTGTACCAAACAGCTCGATTATTTTTATCTTCATAAGATAAATGGTCCCACATGGTATACATGATATCTGGTCTATTATCTACATTAATTTCCACTAAGTATCCTTGATAATTTTCTTTAAACCATACAGCAGGAGTTTTATCGCTAAGACCTTTTAAGTAATATTCAATCAGTTTTGGAATTGTTTTATATGTTGTGTATTTTCCAATTGTATTTCCATAAGCATCACTTGTTTTTGAAGTATTAAAGTTATTTTCATCTGCTAAGTATTCTTTTGTGATTCCATCAACCGTTAAATTTGGATGGAAACCTTCTGAATGGAATAAAAGTAAATCGTATAACTTGATTCCTTCTATTTTAACATCATAGAATCTTCTAAAGTAGTTATAGACATAAAGAACTTTCTCTAATTTTTGTCCCTTTTTAATTTCCTTTTCTAAGTAATCATTAATTGCTTCATCAGAATTCGTATTTGTATAATCACTATTGGATAGGTATTTTAAAACAAATTCTTTTAATTCTTTCTGAGTGACATCATAATAAAACTCTCGATATAAACGATTATCCGCGGATGGTGTCAAAGCATCTAGATTATCTTCATAAGTAAGTTTTGCCAAGTAATTTGTTAAGTTATTCACTAATTGAGAATTTTTATCAATCACATAATGGTTGTAAGTGTAATCAATTTTTAATTCACTAATGCGGTAACTTGCAATCATATCATACATATTTTCATAACGAACATTGTATTCTGCCTTAGAATTATCCTCAAATATAATCTTAATTTTCACAATCTTCTTTGGATTATCATTTGTTAGATATGTGACAATGTTACCTGTATGATCAACTGGAATAATATGTGTTATTTTCTTTTTATTTAAAATATGATTCACATCGATATTTGCTCCACTTTGAACAATTTTAGTAACATCATAATAAGGCATGAATAACATTAAGTTTTCATATAAAGTTTCTTTCCTTTCATCATAAAGTCCCTCTACTTTGCTAACATCTAATTTACTTACTTTTTCATCAAGAAAAGTTGGAGGACTTACGAAAGACACATCACTCAAATTCCAAATAGTTTCATCAAAGTTTGCTGTTTTAAATAATTCTTCATTGACTTGATTTTCAGTAATAATCGTAACTCCTTCTTGAGCTGTATAACCATCCATTTCTATTTGATAATTATTTTCAGATTTTTTATAATTAGTCACAAATTTATGAGTCATTCTACCTGTACTTAAATTCACATTATTTTGGAAAGTTGCACTTCCTGTGACACATGCGAATCCACAAGAGAGACTATCACTACTCATAGTCATTTTAGCATAGTTGTAACGAATAACAGAAGCACCCTTCACATTTCCAACCAAACCACCAATATAGTTCCAGTTACTAGAAATGGTTCCACTCACGTAACTATCTTCTATAATAGAGTTCTCTAAAATTCCAACCATTCCTCCAACTTGTTGTCTATTCCACGCGACTCCAATGGTTAAGTTTGTCGCCCGACAATGACGAATGATAGAATGCCCCACTGCTTCACCAACAAGAGCACCTGTAGCTCCTTCAGTATCTTTCTTTGTAAAAGTATCAATATAAACATTCTCTATTAAAGTATTCGTTGCTTTATTGGCAATCGTACCATGCGCGTTTGGTGTTAAGATAATACCTTCTATTCTTAAATTTTTCACTGTACCATCCGTAATGGTATCAAAAATTGGTTTTGTTAAATTATAAATACGATGTCCATTTCCATTCAATGTACCTTTAAAATCAACATTCACTAAAGTATCACGGTCAAATACAAATTCACTGGCATCAACATCTTGGGTAAGTTCAAAATCTTCTGTTGGATTTTCAATCATTCTTGCAATCAAACCTGCAAATGTCTCAGCCTTAGTCTCATTAAACACAACTCCATTTTGAATAGTACCAAAAGAAATTCGAACATCTTTTACTTCATTGAGTTCTTTGGAAACATATTGATAATCTAAAACTAATATCAATTTATTTTCTTCTGTTAATACCGAACGAATTTTACTATGAATTGTTGGCATTCCATTCATTGTGATTTTCAAAAAATAAGCATCCTTATTTTGAGTAATATCAGAAACACTCACTTTTTCTTCTTCAGTCACCAAAGTTCCATTTTGTTTATATAAAGTCACATCAGTAATTTCTTTTAATTCAATTATATTTTTATCTAAAGAAATCACTTCATCTAATATTTTTTGATTTGAATAATAATTATTAGAATCCTGATTTGAATCACGATCATAACTTGCATATACATTCACATAATATCTTAATACATTAGGAATGATATCCATAGAGACCTTATCTTGATAAGGAATATTTAAAAGTTCTTTTCCATCTTCATCAGTAACTACGATTTTCAAATCTTTTTGACTCATTAAAGAATGGTCATCATCTTGAATAACAAAATTCATATTGATTTGTTGATTTAAAATTCCATAATTAAAATCATATAAAGTAACCGCATCTTTTAAAACTTCTAATGATACATTTACAGGTGTTTGTAAAGAAACACGTTTTCCATTTTGGAATAAAAGATCTGTCATTTCTAACGTTTGAATTCCAGCATCAGGATATCCCTCAAAAGTAATAGTATACATATCATCTTCATTTTTTACTTCATACTCTTTTTGATTTATCATTACTTTTTTAAGAACAAGATTTGCTTCACTTTCAAGTCCTTCTAAACGGAATTTTAAAATTCCCTCTTCATTTTTTTCAAAATAAGTATGATTTTTCTTAGTTGTTACTTTTGGTTCTATAACTTTAATTTCTTCATAAATATTAGAATTCATTAAGCGATAAGATTCAGTGTAAATCAAATCATTTTCATAATAATTTAAACTTGTATCTTGTCCTTCTAAAGTATTGGTATCTAAATCATAATTAGCATAGAAATTCAAAGATAAATTTTTATCTGATTCAATATCTGTAAATGTTACTTCATTCGATCCTAAATGAATTGCACTCGATTTATCACCTAATTCTACAACTCCACTTTGGAATCCACCTTTATCTTCTACCACATCAAATTTGAAAGTAACGGAAGAATTTTCATAATCTTCTTTCACAATTTCTAAGTTTTCAATCTTTGGTTCATCTTTTAATACATCAATTTGAAAATGATAAGGTTCCACTGAGAAAAACTGATGAATGTTACGGTTATAGTCTTCAAATTGTAATTGAACACGATTGGCAGTTAAATCTAAAATACCTGATTCACTAGGAACTGTAAAACTAATATTTGAAGTAAATGCTTTACCTGTTTTATCCGCATCGTAATTTAATCCATTTAAAGTAATTCCAGAAACAACATTATAAATATTGTTTGCCTTGAAATTATCAGAAACAGAAATTTCAAAAGTAATCTTATATTTTGGTTGTTTTTTTGTTGGATACACAGTAGTCACCGTTGCATTTTTAATATAGATATCTGTTTGAGTCAAAATTTCTTTCTCGCCAATATTTTTACTTTTATAGATATGTTTTTCTGTTCCTAAATTACAATCTGCTAAAAATTTAACTCGATATCTACCATCATTATTTCCTTGATAAGATAAAGTAAATGATTCTTTTGGATTTACATTTTCAATTTTATCTACAACTTTTTCAGTCGAATCCACTAAAACAGCCGTTAAGTTTTCTAATGTTTCATCCTCATCTTTTAATTGATAATTCACTGTAATACTTTGTTCTTCTGCATGATTTTGAAGTTCAATTTGCTCAATAGTTGGTTCATACTTCAAAACATTATAAATGAAAGTACTTGTTTCAAAGTCCGTTTCTTGATAAAAAATTTTTAAATTTTTTAAAACAATCGCATCAATATCCACATAGTATTTACCAAATGTTGAAGTATCAAAGCCCTCACTTAATTCTACTGTATAATGTGTTTTATTAGTGATACTTGTAATATCATATTCTTTTCCATTGATAACTAAGTATTCAATAGAATATCCCTTACTATTTGTACTATCAAAACTAAGAACTGGTGTTTCTCCTTTTTGAATCGCATCCGTAATACTTACATTAAATATTTTAAAGTCATAACCACTGGTAACAACAAAAGAATGAGTATAAATAAGTTGATCTTCAAAAAGATTTTGATCTCCTGTCACAGAATTAAATGTGTTGCTATCTAAATCATAATCAATGAAAACTGCAATATTATATTTTACATCTTTTTCAAATTGATGATAAAAAAGATTTTCCTCTTGAATATTTTCTTCAAAAACAACTTCATTTTTTTCATTGGTCACAACAACTTTTCCACTTTTAAATGCCTTATCTTTATCTTCTAAGTGGAAACTAAAAGCATTACTCTTATCATCAACTTCAAACAAATCCACATAAGGTTCATCTTTTAAAACTTCTTTTTGAATTGTATAGTTCGTTGTTACTTCTCTTTTATTAGCTAATTTCACTTTTGTTATCTTAAAATTTTTTACTCCAGCATTTTCTTCTTTTAAAGTCACTTTATAGTAATTATTATTGAATATAACTGGATAATAAATTCCATTAATTTCTACTTCTTTAATTTTTTCATTTAAGGTAACTTCCGCATAAAATTCTAATGTAATATCTCCCTTCCGAACATAAAGTTCTTCAGGATTACGTGTGGTGAAATTTACTTTATAATTGGTTTTTTCCGTTGTATCTTGGGTACTTCCTCCAACATCATCAATATCTACTTTTCCATCGTTATTCACATCAAAATCATGGCTTGGTTTGTTATTTTGATTACTATTATTATTATTATTATTTGTATTTGTATTCGTATTGTTGTTATTAGTATCATCAGTATTATTGTTACTATTATTGCTGTTATTGTTATCATCGTTATTACTACTATTATTGTTATTATTAGTGTTGGTATTATTGTTATTGTTACTATTATTATTCGTAGAATTATTTACAGAATTCGGATTAGAATTATTTTGATTTGGTTTCGTATTTACATTATAAAATAAATCGTTATTTTCTTCTTCCTTCTTATCAGAAGATTCTTGTCTAGTTCCTTCCATATCTAAAAGATATTTCATAATTTCTTTGGCATCTTCATAAGTTTGATTTCCATCATCATTAACATCTTTCTTTTGATGGCTGAAAACAAAAATACACCCTAAAGCAGCAGAAAGTAAAATTGTACCGCCAAGAAAAGAGAGTATAACAGCTTTATTTTTTCTTTTAAAAAGAACATAAAGAAATCCAATAAGTAAAATACATGCTCCACAAGTAAGAGCAATCATAATAGGTTTAGTTGAAAACGTTTTGATAATTTCCTCTGGCATAGTAAATTCTTCTTTAGTAATAGGATTAGGAATAGTTTCTCCCTCTTTCGCATCACGAGTCACTAAAAGCTCGACAGAAGTTTTATCAAAAGTTGTTTTTTTATTCCCATCAGAAGAAGAAATATTAGTTAAACTAATATCTGTATCTCCTACATTTGCATTGTCTTTCACTTTTAACTGCACACGAAATAACTCATTAGAAATTTCTCCCGCTTTATTTAAAATACCAAATTTATGATTTTTATTATTATATAAAATCTCAATATTTTCATCATCACTTGCAAAATTCGTATCATCCATTTCTTCAAAAACATTAGTATCATAACTTAAAGTAGCAGTTAAAGCATATAACTTTGTTTCACTAGGAAGCTTTGCACTTACTGTGACAATATCCCCTGCCTCTAAGTCCTTTTTATCAACACTCAAAATTACATTTGCTTTAGCAAACGCTTGAATTGGTATAATAACTACAATGAACAGTAAGAAAGCTAAATATTTTTTAAAATTCTTGTATCTCATTTTATCTCCCCCCCAAATAACAGTTTTCAACTAAATTTGTATTTTCATTTTACCACATTTTTACATTTTTTGCAATTACATTTACAAATTATTTACTTTTTTTAATGTAAACATTCTTTATAACATATGCATTCATCAAAAAAAAGTTACAGATTTTTATCCATAACTTCTTTGTTTTCAAACCTATTCCACATTTCCAAATCGATTGAGTGGCCAAATCACAAAACTGGTCACCCCTTGTATATCCTGTTTTTTAATAGGTCCAAAAATATGACTATCTAAAGAGATTCCCCTGTTATCTCCTAAAACAAAGTATTCATCTTCTCCTAAAGTAATTGCCTCAAAATCTTCTGTTTTTCCATAAGCATAAGGATCATCTACTTTTTTATCATTAACATAAATCATTCCATTTTCACATTTAATCGTTTCGCCAGGAAGTCCAAACACTCTTTTAATTAAAGTATCTTCTTTTTTTCCATTCACCTTTAAATCAGCGACTACAATATCATAACGATTAATATTCGCAAGCTTATTTAAAATCATAATTTCTTCTCCATTTAATGTATCATACATACTTTGTCCGTTTACTTTAATAGGAGTTACTATAAAAGTACGAATCAAAATCACCACAACTAAAATGACTGCATAAGGCAAAATTTCTTTCAACCATTTCATTTTTGAATCACCTCTAACATTGTATCATGATTATCGAAAGAAAAAAAGTGACTTTTCACAATCACTTTTATGCTCTTTCTTTTACTTTGTATTCTTTTTTCATTCCTTTGATGAAATTCAATTTTGCACGATGTACCATACCTTTTTTAACAACGGTAATCTTATCGATAGTAGGAGCATTCACAGGGAAAATACGAACAACACCAACACCACCAGATTTTTTACGTACTGTAAAAGTTTCAGAAACACTTCCACCTTTTTTAGCGATTACTAATCCTTCAAAAGCTTGGATACGTTCCTTCTTACCTTCTTTTACCCATACGTCTACACGTACAGTATCACCTACACGAAACTCAGGAATGTCTTTACGAATATGTTTTTCATTGATTTTATCAACTAAATTAGCCATAATCCACAAATCCTTTCTATTAATATTACATATTATCTTAAATATTTATTCAGCGGATAATACATCGCTTTTCAAAAGCAAGTATAGTATATCATAACCACTTTTAAAATTTCAAGTATTTTTTGAAAATTACTATTGCAAACATTTGTGTTTATTTAAAAATAACTTTTAGAAATATTTTTTTACCTTTTTGAATCACTAAGGAATCATTAGTTAAATGCATTATCGTTATCATTTGATCAACTGAATTTACTTTTTCTTGATTTAAAGATATCCCGTTTTGTTCAATAAGTCTTCTACCTTCAGATTTCGAAGCAACAAGTTTCACTTGTAAAAGTAAATCTAAAATGTTTATATCTAACACCGATTTAGGTATTTCTATGGTAGGCATATCATCTGAAATTCCTTTATGACTAAACAATTCTTCGGCTGCTTTTTGGGCTTTCACCGCCTCTTCTTCTCCATGCACTAATTTTGTTACTTCAAAAGCAAGTAATTTTTTTGCTTCTCGAATATCTTTTTGACATAATTCTTTAATATCTTCTATTTCCATTCTAGTAAAAAATGATAAACTTCTTTCAACATCTTCATCAAAAGAATTAATCCAAGCTTGGTAAAAGTCAAAAGGAGTTGTTTTCTCTCTTGATACCCATAAAGTGCCTGTTGCCGTTTTACCCATTTTTTCTCCATCGGCTTTAATAAGTAAAGGACAGGTCCATCCAAATAAAGGATCAATTTTTTTGCCTTCACTAAAACCAATTTTTCGAGATAGGTCTACTCCAGCTAAGATATTTCCCCATTGGTCTGAACCTCCAATTTGAAGTCTGCAACCATATTCTTTGTTTAAATGAACAAAATCAAAGGCTTGCATTAACATATATCCCATTTCTAAAAATGTAAGTCCACCACTCTCTAATCTCTTTTTATAGCAATCTGCTGAAAGCATAGTGTTCACATTAAAATGAACTCCAATATCTCTCATAAAATCAATATAAGTTTTATCACAAATCCAATCTGCATTATCAACGATAACAGCAGGATTATCTCCGTCCGTTTTGACAAATCTTTTAACTAATTCTTTGACTTCTTTTTTGTTATGTTCTACTTCTTCTTTAGATAGCATCTTTCTCATATCGCTTTTTCCAGTTGGATCACCAATCAGTGCAGTGGCACCTCCAATTAAAATAATGCCATGATGCCCAAAATCTTGAAGCCACCTAAATAAAGTTAATGCAAAAAAGTGGCCAATGTGTAGACTATCGGCAGTTGGGTCTATTCCTAAGTAAAACGTCATAGGTTTCCCGTTTACTAAATCAATAATTTCCTTTTCGTGTGTTAAATCTTTTACATATCCTCTTTCTTTTAGGATATCAAATAATTTCTTTTCCATATTTTTTCATTCCTTTCTTGGTATTTGTACAGTTAATTAAATTACAATCATTAAAGTAATCATAGTAATAATCACTATCCATACAAACCACCTCCTTTGAAATAAAAAAAGAACTAATCATCCAAAAGGACGAATTAGCTCGTGGTACCACCTTTATTTGTAATAATAGTTTATCACCTCTTATTGATAACGGATACTATCCGATTTAAAATCATCATTTGTAATTCATTATTTTAATTTTACTTGTTTTCACCAACCACAAGCTCTCTACAAAATATGTTAAAACAATTACTTTAAATGAATCGCTTTTTAATTAACTGTATTTAGTATACTCCAGTTTATGTAAAAATGCAAATTTTCAAATCCTAAAGATTGTGGGCACATTGCCAACTACAATCAAATCTGTTATAATGAAAACGGTGATAAATAATGAACTATCAAGTTGTTTTTGAATCAGAAAATATACTATATGTTAGATTAAATGAAAAATTAATTAATGATTATTTAATCATGATTAATGATCCTGAGGTAGCTAATAAAATTAGTTATAAAATTCGTACTTATACTTATGAAGATGAATTAAATTGGGTAAAATTAAAGCTACAAGAAAATGCTATATGCTTTTCTATGATAGAAAAAAGTACTGGAGATTTTATTGGAAATATTGAAATATTAGAAATAAATAATAATATAGGTGAATTAGGTATAACGATTACACCAAAAAAACAAAACCAACATTATGGAACAGAATCTATAAAGGCAATGCTAAAATACGCTTATGAAAAATTAAATTTAGATGGAATTGATTTAAATGTTTATGCAACTAATTTAAGAGCTATACATTGTTATGAAAAAATTGGGTTTATCAAAGATGGACAAGGAAAAACAGATCAAGATATACACATGATAAAAACAAAATGAGATTGAACAGTAATAATTAAAACTTTATATAACTTTCTAAAAGCCTTTTATCATCTACCTACTAAAAATAGAACCATAACTAGTAGTGCTACTAATAAAACAACAATATTAATATACCCACTTTTTCTAACTAATTTATCTTGGTTTTCTCTTTCTCTTTGCTCTATTAACAAATCTTTTTTTTCGTTTAATAATGTTTTTTGTAATGTTTGAAGGTCATTCTCATTTTTTTTAGAAATTTTTTCATTATGACTACTTAAAACTTCATCTTCAGCTATTTTTCTGTACCCACCACTTCGCAAATTTAAAGAATTTTTTTCTCGATACTCAAATCTTTCCGTCTTTTGATAAGCTTCCTTAGCTTCTGGTGTAAATAATGCTAAAATAGTTTCATAGTTATTTTCCATTAAAAACTTTTCATCAATTCCTGCAACTTTTTGAATATAATCGCATAGTTTGGTAAATTGAATATAAGAAGGATTTATAGTATGATAAATATTATTTCTTTCACAGAACTCAGTAGATAATTTTTCCACAAAACCTTCATTTAACATATGTCCAACCATACCAAATCCTATAGCCGCATCTCCATTTGCTAAATCATAAATCATTCTCTCATCTGGCTTATCTTTTAACAGTCTATATATAAAATGAAATAATTCATGTGTCATTAATCCCATTGATCTTACAATTTTTCCTTCAAGATCACCTCTTTCCAAAGCATGATGTGCCATATTAACCCATATTTCTGATTGTTTCATATGGGCATCCATATCTGATTGTCTTTCAGGATCATTAATGATAACAAATTTAAAGTTATTTAATTTATTTAAAGTTTCTGCTGGAAGTATACTTTGATATTCTTTTTTTATAGTTTCAATAATATTATGACCACAATTAGTTAAAATTTCTTTATAAAATTCTTCATCGTTCAAATTAGGATTATTTTTTCTTAGTTCTTTTACTTTTTCTACTTCTCTTCTAGTATCTTCTTCCAATTTTTTCTTATATTCTTGGAATTCTGGAAATTGTAAATAATGCTCTATCAACTTATATTTACTCTGCAAACTTCTACCCGTAAATATAGAATCTCTTATAATATTATCCAATATTTCTTGCAATTCTTTCGTTAACTCTATTTTCCCATATTCCATATTATCTACTCCTTTTATACATTTAATTATACTGCCTCATATCATCTAATAATTTTCTTTATTGCTTTTTTTCTTCTTCCTTTTCCTTTAAAGGTGCATTATTTTTCTTTTTAAACTTTATCAGATGAATTCATAAATGCATTTATGTTTTCCATATCTACACTCCAATTCATTTTACCGTTTTCATCTTTATGTGCTAATAAGAAACTTTATTTTGTAATCCTACTGCAATAATATTACTTTCTCCATATTTTTCTAATTCTAAAATTTTTTCTTGATTATTTTCTATTTCTATTAAAAGTTTTTTTATTTCATTTTCCATAATGACCCCCACTTTCTTTAAATCTTTTCATAATAATAAACATTTTCTTCTAACTTCTGACTACCAATCTCTATCATTCGAGTAAACGAAAGTACTCCACCCATATGCTGATAAAAACCATTTGCTTTTTTATTTTCTTTCAAACAGCAAATCACCAAATCATGAAAACCATCTTTTTTTAATTGTTCGACATTAAAATCAAAAAGTATCTTTCCAAATCCCATATTTTTCACTTCATCGAGCAAATATAAACTATATATTTCCCCTGCATTCGGATATTCAGACACTTTAGATTTTCCAAAACTTATCATTCCTACTGGTTTATGATTGTACAATAACAAATAACGATTTTCTTGTTCATCAAAGTTTTTTTTCATACTCTCTATACGTTGTTCAAGATTACTTTGAATTTTCTCTAAAAATTCTTGGGAAACGATTCCTTGATAAGATTCTATCCAAGCTTCGGTATTCACTTTCACATAATCTTGAATATCTTCTAAACATACCTTTTTAATTTCATAATTCATCTTTTCACCTACTTTAAAATTGCAATTATCACTTTGTTTTTTTAATCATTTTATAATGATATTCAGTCTCACCATCTGGAATATCCGAATCTTTCATACAACGTACCAACTGGGTTTTGCTTAAAATATTGAATATGAATATCTTTGTTTTTATATTGTTCTAAAATATTTTTTAAGATTTTTGTTCCAATTTTTTGCCCTTGATATTCTGGAATAATCACAATATTTCCAATTTCATAACTACCATCTTCTAATATTTCTCCATTATAAAAACCAATATTCTTTTTATTTACTTGAACCATATATATATTTTCTTGATAGGCATCAATAAATTTTTTAAATAATTCTTTTTGGATAGCATCATCCCATGTTCCCCAGTTAGCTTCAACATATTTTTGATAAGCATTCTTTTTGGCATTATAAACAAAATCAAAATCATCTTCGCTATATTTTTTCATTTCATAATTCATCTTTTCACCTTCTTTTTCTCTCTTTTTTAAATTGATTATAATCCTATCCAATATCGTCTTGTTAAAATTTTTTCATCATCAATCATATTTTCCACTTTATTTTCTAATATCCCATTATTATGTTCAATAATTTTATAGGAACCAATATTATCATCATCACAAGTAACTAAAACTTTGCCAGTTAGTCCAATTTCTCTTGCCTTTTGTAATCCTAATTCTAGTGCTTTTGTTCCATAACCTTTTTTCCAGTATTTTGGATGAATTCCATATCCTATATGTCCACCATATTTTAACAGAGATGGAGTGAGTTCTGTTCTAATGCTTATTCTTCCAATAAATTTATCTTCATCTACAATAAAGTAATCATAAGCAGGAACATATTCTTGTGGTAATTTTGATTTATCTCTGCTATCTTTAAAACTTTGCACGATATCGACTTCCTCTGGATTTTTAAACATTAAATTATGCTTTTTCATCTCTCCAGTTTCTATCTTTTGCAAAGACATTAAGTATGCTTCCTTATATTCAGGTAAATATTTTTCTTCTGCATCTATTAGTTGCATATTCGTTCCCTCCTTTAAAAATATCATTATTCATTTTAAATTTTCATCTAAAAAAATGTACGCCTTTTCTTTCTCACTATCATTAAAAACGTGACCATCATCAAATAAAATAGATATAAAATTCTCATGATTTGCTTTTTCTTCTATTTTCTTAATACCTACTAATGGAAAATGCTTTTCATCTTGCGATCCACTAAAAATAAGTAATTTTCTTTTTTCTGTAATTTCTTTTATAATTTCATCTATATCACATTTTTCAAGTAAATTTGGAATATACAGATAAAAATTATGTAAAATTTTATGTTTGATAATACTTTCAATTTGACTTGCTCCACAAGATGAAACTCCACATTGAATTCTTTCATCGTACCATTCTAACCATATAGATTCTTGGCCACCTAAAGAATGACCAATCACTCCAATCTTACTAGAATCGACAAATGAAAGAGAACACAAAACATCAATAGCTACACTTAAATCATGTAACGTTTTTCCTTGTAAAGTTTTACCATGAATTAAGTAATCACAAAATAAAAATCTTTCCCATGCTTTTTGACCTTCTTTGTCAGCATTATATTCTTGAGGTCCTTTTCTACTTTCAAATCCAATGATATCTGGTGCAATCACAACATAACCCCTTTTTACTAAATCTAGTCCATAAGAATACATTGGATTATTTGTTTTTCCAACCACTTCAGATTTTCCTATATCCCAGTTTCCAGCATGCTGATGAATTGCAAGTATAGCTGGATTTTTCTTTAGATTATTTTTGGGAATAAGTAAATAACTTTGAACTTTTTCATTTTCTTCGACGTTATATTCTATCAACTGTAACTCATAGTCTTTATAATCTTCTTTCTCTATAAACTTTAAATTTAAAGGAACTTTCTGTGGAAATTTTCCTAAACATTGTAAAATATAATCTCTCATAAAATTCCTTTCTTTATCTTCTTGGACTTGGCTCATTCTCTACAATAAAGTTTTCATAAACACTTCTGTTGTCTTCAATTGTTTTATCAACATCAATGACATAATCTTGAATTACACAATGATATTTATCATCTTCATACCATTCTTTTATCAGTTTTCCACCTAAAGCTTGCATGGTTTTTGCAGAAGCAACATTATCCTTTTCACAGTCCATCAAAACTTCTTTAATTCCCTGTTCTTGACAATACAACAACCCCATGTATAAATTGATTTTATTATACCCTTTTCTTCTTTCCGTAGGTCGAATACAATATCCAATGTGTCCTCCTAATTTTTTTAATTTTTCATTTAAAGCAAGACGAATATTAATCATTCCTATAATTTTATTATCGTTATCTCTTACGAAAAAGAATGTTTCTGCTGGTACAGCATTTTCACTTAAAGGCTGCACTCGATCTTGTTCTATTTTATCTAGCCATGCATCATAAGAATCTAAGTATTTATGTAATCGGTTTGTTCCATTAATGGGAGAATTCATTTCTTCAAATTCATGAATAAAATCAATAGCTTTTTCTTCCCATTCTTTCGTAGGTTTTACATATTTAAACTTTTCCATTTCTATCACTTCTTTCCTTTTATAAATTTTACTTATTTTTTCACTTATAAATCAATTTCTAAACCATCATAAGCCATATGATAACCATGAGATACTGCTTCTTCTTCAATAAGCTCATGATATGATAAACCATCATGTGAAATATGAGTACCATAAATTAAAGTTTTATCATCAATAATTCCCAGACTTCTCATCTTTTCTAGTTGTTCTATAAACAATTTTTCATTTAAATGGGAAAAAGAATAATCTACTTTTCCAAAACTATGATCCATAATTACTAAATCTAAATGATAATCCTTTAATTCTTCCAAAGCCTTTTCTGTTAATGCTGGAGTATCGGTTGCATAAAACACATTTTTGTCATTTTCTGAAATAACATAGAGTAAAGAACCATGTTTGGTATCATGCACACAATCAATGGCTTTTACTTTATAATGTCCAACTTGAAAACTATCCCCTGCATTTACACTTTTACTTTTTACATTTAATTTTGAAGAACCTTCATCAGAAATTAAATCAGCATTTTCATAATGATTAACTCGATCACTCATAATTTTTAAACATTCTGGATGAGCATAGATTTCTAATAAAGGATGATTTTGGATAGCCATATAAGGAATCCTTGTTGTTAAAAGACCAGCATCAAAATGATCCGCATGAATATGTGTTTGTAATAAATATTTAATCTTTCCCATATCTTTATCATACATGGTCATGGCTGTTTGAGTATCTGGTCCTAAATCGATAATTAAATCATCATTAATTAAAATAGAAGCTCTCTTTCTAATACTTTTTCCCTTTTTTTCTCTTGCCAACTGACAATTTGTACAATTGCAAAATGTTAAAGGATATCCAATTGCTGCGGTACCTAAAAACGTAATTTTCATATAACCATTTCCTTTCTTTATCTTTTCTTTATTGATTCATTCTCTACAATAAATTCTTCATAAACACTTCTGTTTTTTTCAATTGCTTCATCTACATCAATCGTATAATCCTGAATAATACAATGGTATTTATCATCCTCAAACCATTCATTTATCAATTTTCCTCCTAGGGCTTGAATCGTTTTAGCAGATGCAACATTATGCTTTTCACAATCCATAAAAATTTCTTTCACTCCATGTTCTTGGCAAAATAATAGTCCTAAATATAAATTAATTTTATTATAGCCTTTACCTCTTTCAGTAGGTCTGATACTATATCCAATATGTCCACCTAATTTTTTTAAGCTTTCATTTAAAGCAAGACGTATATTAATCACTCCTACAATTTTATTATCATTTTCTCTTATAAGAAAAAAAGTTTCTGTCGGGCAAGTATTTTCGGTAATTTGACAATTTCTATCTTGCTCTAATTTTAATAGCCAAGCATCATAATCACTTTTTTCATTAGAAACAAATCTGTTTAGTCCACCTGCTCCAACTATAGAGGATTTGTATTCTCTAAATTCTCGAATAAAATTAACTGCTTGTTCTTCCCATTCTTTCGTAGGTTTTACATGTCTAAATTTTTCCATTTCTGTCACTTCTTTCTTTATATTATTTTCTTTGCATAGAATTTATATTTTTTTCCTCTATTACTCCATTTTCAACAACATAATATGGTTTTGTACCCAACATTTCAATATTTGTATCTTCTATATAAATAGCATCTTCTTCTGGAATTGCAATCACTGGTCCATGTAACTTAGAAAAATCTTTAATACTATTGGTAAAACGTATAAATCTTTCTTCATTTTCGGCCTCTGTGAGCTTTGTTTTTTTATTCGTATAATGTGGGAAAATAGATGCTCCCAAAAGAACATTAAAACCTAAAGTATCTGTTAATTCGACTTCATTTTTATCCATTGCAGAAATAACATTAATATCATAACCAAAAATAACAGCTCCAGCACTTCCACCAATCACAATTCCATCTTTATGAATATATTCATTGATTTTTTGAAACACACCACTAGACTTTAAACCTTTTAATAATTTATAAGTATTTCCTCCACCTATAAACAATGCGGAATAAGAAAATAAATCTTTTTTAGATAATTCTTCAAAACTTCTTACCATTTCAATATATGGTATTTCTACATTCGAAAGTTCTTGGAGAATCCATTGATAGCATCCATCATAAGGATGGTCTTTCTCATCCATTGCAAGTGGAATATATAAAATGGGATAATCATGGTTAATGATTTGATTTAATTTTTCATTAAATAACACATTTTTTTCTCCAGAACCTCCACCACATAAAATTAATTTCATTTTTAAATTCTCCCTCTTTCCTATCTTAATATTAACATAAAATGTACAAAAAAAGCACAGAATCTCTGTATAGTTTACAGTGACTCCGTACTTTTTACGTGTAGGATTTTACTCCCTGTGTAGCTCGGTAATCCTTATACACACTCACTAAACATCATGAATTACAAAAACAGGTGTATTTGATAATCTTCTTACAACTGGTGGTTTTACTTCTTTTTCTATTGCAAACCCCATTGTATAAAGCGCTATTTGAAATGCTTGAGAACCATAATCTTGTTCTACTGGACTTGCTCCAAAAATTTGATAAGACAAATCTAAATCCATAGACTACGCTTGAATATCTTTGATGGATTGTTCAATCATAAAATGAAATGATTGTATACCCATTTCTAAGTATTCTCGAGCAATATTTCTGTAAAAGGATGAAAAACAATTCTTTAATTGAGAAAGAATATCTTTACATAATTCCATGTCTCTTCTTGCTCCAGTCACACTGGCTAAAGATTCACATGCACTTGAAATCACTTCTTCATAAAGATATGTTCCCATTTGATCCATAGGATATCCTAGTCTTTCTAAAATAGATAATATTTTCATGGATTTTAAATCTTCATTAGATGAATCTTGTTTTCCATTTTTGTAATTTTCATATTTGTCTTTTATTCCTCTAGTATAATACCTAGCAAAACTAAAACACATCAAATCGCGAGATTGTTTGTCTATTTCTTGCATAAATATTCGCCTCCCCTTTATTTATTCGTGAAAGAAATATGAAAAAAATCACGAATAAATCTCTATTCGTGACTCCAATTTACATTGTGTAAGGTAACCCCCGAGATAGCTCATCTAAATGACTTATATCTCCTCACTTGACATTCATTATACACTTTTTTTGATATTTGTCAACTACCACACACTGAAAGTACGTGGCTTGGGCTAGGTGCTAGAAGCACATTTCGTGAGTAAACTCACCCCACTATCTTGAAATTCTCTTCGTATTCGTCTTGTTGAATTTCTATATATTCTTTGATCATTTCTTTGGTTACTGTCCCAACACTCTGGCAAAAATATCCGCTTGCCCAAAGATGTTGTCCCCAATATCTTTTCTTCAGTTCTTTATATTCACTTAATAAAACGTGTGATGTCTTTCCTTTTAGTTGTTGTACTATTTTTGATACACTTATGTTCGGCGGACAGGAAATCATGATATGGATATGTTCTTTGTTTATACTTCCTTTTTCTATGCTTACTTCCATACTATTACAACTTTGCCTTATAAGTTCTCTACATCTTTCTGCTATTTTTCCTGTTAATACTTTGTATCTATATTTTGTTGTCCAAACAATATGATACACAATATCATATTGTACATGACTAGATTTTCTCATTCCTATCCGCCTCACTCTTTAGTGAGTTATTATATCACGGATTTTTGCCGATTGCGACAATAAATTGTCTCTAAATCCTGGAAGGATTTACGTGCTGAAGCACGTGGCCTGAACCCTTTTTCGAAACGGTCAAACATGTTTCTGCATTTTTCTGCATTGCATTAAATAAACGTTACTTTTAATTTAAACTTAAAACCTAGTTATCACAACTAGGCTTTGAATGACTTAGAGCTTCAAAAGTTTTCTAAGCACCACTCATAAATTATTATATTACTAATTTTAGAATTTATACATTGGGATAACCCATAATTCTTAAAATATCCTTTACATTTATTGAATTTAACTTATTGTCTAATTTTTTAATTTCTTTTTCTATTGACTTAATTAAACTATTATATTGTCTTTTATCTAAAATAGCTTGCATTGATTTAATCATCATATATAAATTTGTGAGATTATCTTTAGATTTATACTGGGCATCAATTTCTTTAAACTTTAGAGTATATTTATCTCTATAGCAAAATAAACGATCATTATGAGCACAAATGTTTCTAACATTCGTTAAACATCTTAATATTTGTTTTAATAACACATCAGATATTTTAAATCTTTTAGCAATGATTTGTCTATCACTTTGTTTCAGTAAACCATAATAACTACTGATAATTCCAAAAGTTAAAACTTTAGTCAAAACAAACGGTGGAACAAATCCATAATTGTTTTGATAATGTGTAATAGATAAATGAATGCCATAATTTTTATTAATTTCTTTATTTATTTTAGCAATTAACTTTTTTCTTACTTTTATACTAGCATTTTCATCTAAGTTATTTACATCAAGATAATCATCGATACCATAAATACTGGCAAGATGATTGGATATTAAAGATTTAATAATCGTTTCTATTTCTAAAGTATACTTTAACATTATTAATTTAATATTTTTATCAAATTCGTATAGAGCAAATATTTCTTCAAAAGTAACATTAGGTAAGTAATTATTATTAGAGTCTTTAAAATTATATTTGTAACTATTAATAATAGAATAATAAGTATATTTTTCTAACCTTTTTAAAGCAAGTTTTCTTTTGTTAATAGTAACACCCTTCGTTTCTAAATAATTTAGTAACTCCTCATTAGTTTTATATTGCTTCATTTAACCTCCTGAAATAAAAATGACCTAGGGCTTCTAAAGTTTCCTAGGCACTACTCGATTTATAATATACCACACTTATATGAATTAAGTCAATACCTTAAAAAGTATTTTCTGCACTGTGCAATTAAAATAGAAGTGTGACAGTTATTCCAATTTGCCATCAAAATTTCAGGAACCGATGATGTGATGATAAG
>CANRDF010000016.1 GCA_947629255.1 uncultured Bacilli bacterium | reverse complement strand
ATATTCATATGAAAGAACTCCTTTTATCTTTTATATTTAGGTATATTTTACCATGAGTTCTTTCTTTTTTTATGCATACTTTAATAATTACATTGAATGTGCCGCCACCATATTTGACATATCTTTAAAAATACTTTATAATCTACTCATAGAAATTGGTTTCGTTCCGCTAGGAGCTATAATCAATTTCTTTTTGAATACTTTGATAATTTTTTCATTTCTTTTTAATATAATTTTAGTAACCCAGTCTCTATTTCTAAAAATTAAAACAACTTGCTTAATAGCCTCTAAATCTTCCATTTTTGAATAAGTTAAATCAAATATAAATATTGTGGCTTGACCCTTTTTTTCTTTAATAGCACTATCTAATGTTCTTTTCCCATTACCTTTAATTGTTTTTAATTCCCATATTTCTTTGTTATTAACTTTATAATCTCCAAGCCTCACACTATCCTCTTCAGAAATATTAAGTAAATATTCTACATCTTTATGCAATTTTTTTTGTATCCATTTTCCGACTTTTTCTTCATTAAATTCATGAACAATTTTATTTTTCTCATTCCTGTAATACCTTTTACCATTAATATCTACATATCGAGCATCTTTCAAAGTCGCCTTTTTATTGATATTTATATCATCTATAAATGATTTTGTATCATCTATCCAATTAGAGTATAACAAAAGAATGTACTTTTAAGGGTTTATTTTATGTACAATTTTGTACATGAATTTTTTCCCTTTTTTGTACATTCTTATAGTATCATTTACACGGTTTCTTCTTTTTTATTTTTATCAATCTTTATTTTCATAAGCAAGTAAATCTCTAATATCTTGTTCAGTCATATTCTTTAAGATTTCTTGGTCTGATAAGCCATCTTCAATCATTTTATCTGATAACAATTTTTTCTTCTCTTGAAGTTTCAATATTTTTTCTTCAATCGTACCTTTACAAATCAATTTGATGACTTCTACATTCTTTGTTTGACCAATACGGTGGGTTCTATCTGTTGCTTGATTTTCAGCTTGAGGATTCCACCATAAGTCTAAGTGGATAACAACATCAGCACTGGTAAGGTTTAATCCAGTACCTCCACTTTTTAGCATAATCAAGAAAACATTGGTATTATCTTTATTAAAAGCATCGACAAGCATTGCTCTTGTTTTACTTGGAACATCCCCAGCAATCGTATAACTTGTGATTCCTTCTTTAGAAATTTCTTCTTTTACAATCTCTAAAGCAGTTTTAAAACTTGTAAACAAAAGAATTTTATGCCCATTTTCCACGACTTCTTTCATAATCTTAATTAAGTTTTCAATCTTGGCACTTCCCCCATTATAATTTTGTAAAATAATTCTTGGGTCAATACAAATTTGTCTTAAACGAGTAAGCAAACTTAAAATCATCATCTTATTCTTCGTAAATCCACCATGCTTAATCATCTTGTCCATTTCATCATTTGCAAATTTCACTTCAGCTGCATATATTTTTTTCTGTTCTTCGGTTAAATCAATATAAATATTATTTTCTATTTTATCAGGTAAATCTTTTACTACATCTTTTTTCTTTCTTCGTAAAATAAATGGTTGAATCTGTGTTCTTAAGTTACTTAATAACTGATTGGTTTCATCATCAAAACTATCTTTAATTTTATATTTTTGTTGGAACTTCATCAAACTAGAAAGAAAACCTGGCATGATAAAATCAAAAATACTCCATAACTCTACGATAGAATTTTCAATAGGGGTTCCTGTTAAAGCCATTTTTGTTTCCGCACTGATACTTTTCACAGCATGTGCTAAACCTGTCTTAGGATTCTTAATATTTTGAGCTTCATCAATAATAAAAATTCTAAAATTCTTTTCTTTGTAAAGCTCTAAATCTTCTCTTAGTAATCCATACGAAGTAATATAGATATTTCCCTTAAATTTTTGAATTCTTTCTCTTCGTTCATTTCTAGAGGAACCAAAAACTTCATATTTTAAAGATGGGGCAAACTTTAAAATTTCATTTTCCCAGTTATAAATTAAAGAAGTTGGACAAACAATAAGGAATAAAGCATCTGGTTCTTCTTTTAATATTTTTTGAAAAAAACAAATGGTTTGTAAAGACTTTCCAAGTCCCATCTCATCCGCAAGAATTCCACCAAATCCACATTTACATACAGTATACAACCATTTGACGCCATCTACTTGGTAATCTCTTAACACATTAAGTTCTTCTTTCGTAAAAGTAACTTCCGTATTTTGAAATGCTTTAAAGTTATTGATAAACTCTTGAAAAAGAGAATCTGTTTTTATAATACCATATTTCTTCTCTTTTAAAGAATCTAAGTATAACGCTCTGTATTTTGGAATAGTTCCCCCACTTCCAGATAACTCTAACTCTGTTGTTAAATCATTTAATTCTTTTAATTCCTCTTGTTCTAGAGATAAAATATCGCCATTTTTTAATCGATAGTATTTCTTTTTATCTTTCATCGAAGCCAAGATACTTTCTAATTCCGAATTATCGACTCCTTCTAAATCAAAATCATAATGTAAAATCTGATCAGTACCAATAGAAAAGTGACTGCCAACTGCATTATTTTTCATGACTTTTGTATTCTTTAATTTTTCAGAAGTATAAACAGGATATTTGGCACTTATTTCATCTAGACCAGTATCCATAAATTCACATAGTAAATCAAAATCTAATAAAACGAATTCATTTTTTGCTTCTTCAAAACCATAAGACTGAATGGCCTGAACCACTTCACTTTCAAAGTCTACATCACGAATAAGTTGAGGAGTTTCTTCAAAATAAGAAATTTCATCTCCTCGATATAAAAATTTTGGATTACAAACAATATCATCTTCATTTAAATCAAAATAAAGCTTTACATCTGGTTTAGAAGTCATCACTATATCTTGAACAGACTCATCTAAAACTAAACTGTCTTTAATCACTCTTAAAATAGATTTTTGAAAATCCATAAAGTCAGTCTCAGGAAAAACCATTTCTTGTAAATGATTATCACGTAAAAAATCAAGCAAAATTCTTTGTTTTTTATTTAAATGATATATATTTGTATGATCATAAACATATTCTAAATCATCTGTAAGAGTCTCAATACTATCCATGTCTTTCGTAAGTTCTAAGCGGTACTGATCATTTCCCTTAGATAACTTCATTGAAATCGGAAACCCATTTACAATAGGACTTACTTCTTTTGCTTCTTCCATACAAATTCCTTTTGGATATAATTTTAAGATTTCTTTTATCGAATAATCATCTAAAGGAAGAGCATTTCCACTTGCATATCTTCGATACAAAAGATTATCCATAATTCGAAATAAAGCCAGAGTTTGTTCAGAAAAATAATGTTTTTTTGGATCATATGTAAAATTAGCTCCAAAATAATAAGGTTCCCCACGACGGTAGGCATCAATAAAAATATTGTATTTTCCAACCAAAGAATACATTTTATCTTGACCAATCTTCACTTTTAAAGAAACGGTATTATAGTAATATCCAGTTTCTTTCGTAAGTGAAGGCACGACAAAAACTTCTTCTTTTTTACCATCTTCGCTTTCGAATTCTTCTTTTAATCTTTGAAAAATAGATTTTGTTTTTTGTTTCACAGAATTCTCAGAATGTGATTGTAAAATCTCATCAGAATAACAAGTAAGACAAGCTGCGACATGCTTACAAGATCCAGTCCCTTCAAACTGTGGACAAGTACAATAAGTATTTTGAATTTTATTATTTTTTTCAATAATTTGTACCATATATTTACGATTAGAAGATTCTGAATGAACAATAAATTGAAATCTTTTTTGATCATTCACGGTAGTAACTCCACCAACTCGAATCATATTTTCATCATAATTTAAACCTTTGATATAGTCAGAACGGTTAACAACATCTAAGATTTTTCTTGTTACTTCATCTATCATAAGAATCCTCCTAAAACTCCCTTATTCTAACATACTTTTTATAGAAGTTCAAATGTTAAAGCAGCTTTAATTACTTCTAACAGTTATAATATTTAAATCTAATAAGATAATGGAAACAAAAGATAATAAATAATAATATTTTTTATGACATAATACAGATTCTTGAATTTCAAAAACTTTTAAAGATGTTTCTGAAAAATCGTCTAAGTCATAATCATCAATACCAAATATACGTGTATTTTTTTTAAAATTTTTATCTTCCACAACATTGCTTATACTTACGGCCGCTTCCACAAGGGCATGGTTCGTTACGACCCACTTTCTTTTTAGGTTCTTCTTGTTTTAAAAAGAAATCCAAACTTCTTTCTTTTTGATTAAATCCATTCATAGACCAAATTGGAATATCTCTTTCATATTTAGAAGCTAAGGCTAAAATTTCTTTTATTTGGGAGTTACTTAATTTTACTTCATTATCTTTCATCAATTTTTTTAGATATTTTTCATTTAAAAGACCTAAATGAAAAAGCATATGAATTTCAGGAAGAATAGAATTTTCTTTAACATTGCATTTCCTTAAAGACATTAAAAAATCTTCTTCCATCGCATAATATTTGTCTTCATCTTCCAGATTTACTTTTTTATATTCTTGAAATCTTTCTTTTAAACCAATCAAACCCTTCACTTCATTGATAGTTCTAGGTGGTGGTGTAAAAAAATAATAATGATCCAATTTTTCGTTTTCAAGCTGTTTAGATATTTCATCTATCTCTTCAATCGAAAGTTCAATATCATGATTTTCTTTTAAAAGCTTTTGAAGCATCTTATCTTCAATAAGTCCATTATAATAAACATATTGCATAACAAGATGACTTAAAACCCACATTTTTTTATCACGTTCTTCAAGATTTAATTCTTTAAATTCTGAACACTTTTCTATTAATAAAGTTTCAATTTCAGATGGTAATAAACATTTAACAAATCCATCCTCTTCATAGAGATAGACATAACCTACCATCAAATCATCTAAAAACTCATTATCTAAAAACACTTGATGATTTAAGTCTAATAAAGTAAAAATTTGTTCTTCCGAATACTCTTGTAATGTTTTGGTAAAGTTTTTAAGAATTTCACTTGCAAGTTCTTCTTTTGGTAACTCACAGCCAGCAACTGTAAAGCTAATCGTCTTATACACATTTTTACTTAAATGATTTAAAATATCTTCTAGAGATTTTTCTTCTGGTTCTGTTTTCATAGTCATCAAGTTCATCATTTCTTCTCTTTCCATATCTTTTTTTGTTTTTCCACAATTTTCCCAAGTCCGAAAATCAATTTTTCCAAAATACTCAAGAATTTTTTCTTCTTTTTTCTTGGTAAGAGAATAATCTCTTCTTAAGAATGCTGGAAAATATTTTGCATCTTTATTATTTGCAACAAAAAAATTCATAACGAGTAATAAGGCTGTCTCATAATTCACATTAAGGATAGACTTCAAAAACTTAGCTGCATCTATATTTTCATTATAAGATTTTATTAAATCTTTCAAAGAAAAAAACATATATTTTCCTTGTCGTTCTTCCAATATATTATCTAAATACTCTGTGTCTATTTCATCACTATAGATATATTCTTTATAGAAGGAACAATGAGCATCTTTCATTGCCTTTTTTAATTCTTTCTCATTCCACTTTATACCTTCTATTTGACTTGCTTTTTTAAAAAATTCAATGGGTGCAATCCCTAGTACTTCCAAATATAAATACAACACATCATATAAACGATAATTCATAACTACTCTCACTTTCCTAGTATTTCTTTCATATCTTTATAATACAACATATTTCCCCAAATGTCGAGATTTCCTAACACCAAAATTTTTCTTTTGGCACGAGTCACAGCCACATTTAAAATATTTGGCTTTTTACTGGCCCATTTGACTGCACCTAAACTATTTTTGCTACAACCAAGAAGTAAAATCACTTCATCTGTTTCTTTTCCTTGAAAAGTATGAATCGTCCCACAACTATCTTTAATCCAATTATCAATTTCTTCGGTTTGTAAAATACTATTTCGAAGTAAATACTCCCTTAGTCTTCTTCTCATTCCATCTACAACGGTTTTAAATGGAGAAATAATAAAACAATTTGGTAATTCTTCATAACGACTTATATATTCACCTATAAGAGAAACAACAACTTCTCCTTCTTCTTTTACATAATGATTTTCTAGGTCTACTTCACTTCCCTTAATATCAAGCCAATCGGATTTAAAAATAAGTGATTTTGTATTTTTTTCATTCTTAGTACAGTAAAACATTTTTCCATCATAGCAAATTTGATTGGCAATTTGAAACATCGGGTTCTCGCATCTTCGATGGATTAACAAAGGACACCCTACCCACTTATCTTTTCGATATCCTCCATAAACGTTCTCGGCATCAGCCAAAATTTGAGCACTTAACGTAATGTCTTTAAATAAAGGTGGAATTTGATTTAGTTTACCAAAATAATCATAAAACTCTATAGGAATCGAAACAACAGGTTCAATTTGGTAAGGATCTCCTAATACCAAAACTCTTTTAGAACGGTATATTGCTCCAAGAGTCGATGCTGGTGTAGCTTGACTTGCCTCATCTAAAATGGTTAGAGCTATCCCATTTTCACTCATATCTCCCAAAAAATTAGGAACAGATGCAAGTGTAGTAGAAATAACAGGTATCCACAAAAACAAAGTATTCAAAACATCAGTAAAACATCTTCTTCTAAGTTCTGGGTTGATTTTATTTTGAAGAACATTCACACAAAGCTCTAAATTACGTTGAAATGCGGTTGATGTAAAAAGAAAATCCTGATGTAATTCTAAAGAAACCCTAAAAAGTTCTTCTTTTATTTGTTCTAATTTAGGACTACTCCATACCGATGATTCTTGAGAAATTTTGTTCGTTGCAATATCTTTAAAAAAAGCACGATCTCCCATTACGATTTGTTCTTCTTTATACTTTTCTAATTTTTTTTGAAGCATCTTCTTTTCTATTTCTAAAAATTCATCTAAGTTTTCTTGGTTTTCTAAATAATCTAATCTTTCCACCATTTCTTTTATTTTACATAATCGTGCTTGATAACTCATGTATTCTTGCCACTTTTTCTTAAACTTTTCTTTCGCATTCCAAAACATTTTTTGAGGATGATTTTCATTTAATAAACTTCGCATCGTTTTAAAATCTTTCGAATACCATAAAGTATTTAGAAATTCTTGTATATTTGCTTTTTTTCCTAAACGAACAGAAATAAGACCCCAATTTTCTTCTAAAGTATCAAAATGATTTGCTAAATCTGTAAAATAAATTTCATCATGACAAGAAGTATCAAACAAATCTGTATAAGTATGTTCTTTTCGTACATAAGATGCTTTAGGAAGTTCCATTGAAATATTTTCAACCGCAAAGTTATTATTCGATACGATGAGCATACTATAATTTTTAATTAGATCATTTAAAGCATAGTAAGATCCCTCACTCGTTTTTTTGAGCACAAAAGCATCATCAGCTTTTTCAAAAGTTGCCATGGCTCTTGCCCTTTTGACAATATAAGTTGCAACAATTTCTTTGATTAAAGTTGTTTTCCCACTTCCAGGTGGACCATTTACTGAAAAAACATCTTGAGAACCATACAACGTATGAATAATCGCGACTTGTTGCATGAACGCGGAATGATTCTTACTAGGCCATTTGCCACAAGGCATATATCTAGGAGAAGTCATTTTTTGAAGTAAGGCTTCATCACTTTCAATTTCTATTTTAGGAGTATGAAGTGGAAATAAGAAATTCTTAATTTTTTCATTATAATTTGTCTCTAAATATTTTAAATCACTTAAATAAAAGCTAGATAAAATGGCTGGAGTAGCTTCTACCTCTTCATTATTCTTCTTTTTGTATACCTCTTCTTTAAAAATAAGATAAACAGGCTCAATTTCTTGTTTCAAATGAGGATAACACTCTTTTAATCTATCTGTGATTTGTAAAACAAAATCAAGAGTAAGTCCATTTTGTAATGAAACTTCATTAAATATTTGATTCGTCACTTTTCCCATTTCTTCTAAAGAAAATTCTATTTTTTGTCCTGGATTGGCTATAATTTTTTCACATCCATAAGGAAAACTAGAAAGAGAAAATGTATTCATTAAATACTGTCCTTCTTCATTAAATTTTAAACCACATAAAATACAAGATGGTTCCGTACTTTCTACAAAACTATAATTATGATGAAGTTCTTGATGAAACCATCCAAGTAAGTTTTTATAATTGTAACTTCCTATATAAACAGAATAAACAATTTTCTTTTTAGAATTTAACGAACGCTCTTGAAAAGAAAAAGGTAAAATTGCTTTTTGACTTTTACGAGAATCATAGATACAATTTCCCACAGGTTCAAAAGGATTTAAAAATTCTAATTGATAAAAATAATGAATTACATTTTCAATATCATTCATACAACCACCGTGTTGATACTATATCATAAGTTTCAAAAAAATACTAGAACAAACACATAAAAATGTTTGCTATTTTTGGTTAACAATAGCTAAAACAACAATTAAGATTATGGCCACCAAAATACCAAAAACAAGTATATTGATTACATCTCCTGGCATATATTGTAATAAAAAGGCACGAATTTGATTCCAAAATTCTTGAAAAAATGAAATGACTGGTCTAAAAAAATCATTTATAGTATCCAAAAAATCTAAAATAAGCATGAAAAATTCCTACTTTCTCTTAAAATATTATAATATATGCTTGAAAAAGAAGCAAGTTTTTGTTACACTATTTGTGCGTGGTGGAATTGGTGAAGTGGTTAACACGCCGGATTGTGGCTCCGGTATGCAAGGGTTCGATCCCCTTATTCTACCCCATTTATTTTTGATTTTTACATAGTTGTTTTTATATAAACGGGTTTGATACACATATTCTACCCCATGTGCTTTAAATGATTCATAATACTTGTGATTATGAATTTTTTTATAAAACACAAAATAAAATACCCACACATTCCTTTAAAAAAACAGTAAATGGCTTAGAAATCCATATTATCTATAAAAATTAAATATTTTTAATCAATTTATTTAACAATTAAAATCTTCTTTAGCCTCTTATTCTTAATCTATATAACATATAGTCAATGCCAATTGCAACTCCTATAACAAATGTAACAATTAATATTAACATTATAGTATCAGTAAAACCACTTGACGAAGAATGTTCATTTTGATGATTATTTGTTTTTGTTAATCGCCTTACCAAAACTTCATCTTGACTCATTGTTTTTTCATCAGATTTAGTTTGTTGAAAACTAGAAATAGGTTCTTCATCTGAATGCCCAGACCTATATGTATGAGTATGATAGTTAAAATCTTGATTAAAACCGTTCGTTTTAGGCTTTGTTCTATCTTCCATTTCAGCATCATAATAACCACCATATAAAGTTTTAACATAAGGAATAGGCTCTAAACCTTTCTTTTGTCTTTCTAAATTTTTTTGATATATTTTTTGATTTGTAAGAGACACAGCAAAGTTTTGAGTATCACTAACAGACCAAATAGTTACGCCTTTAATATTTCCTTTTTCTTGCATTTCTGCAACTACATCACAAAAATCACTTATCTTTTGTCTTTTAAATGTTTCAATTTCTTCTTTACTATGAAAATTAATAAAGTTTTGATCTATAGTCATATCAAATTCTGTTACTTCAATAGGTAATCCAAATTGCGATAAATTTTCAAACATAGTTCTTATTTCCTCTTTTGTAACAGAACTATCAATATGCATCTGTGTTCCAATGGTATCTATTAATTTAATCCCATGTTGTTGCTCATAAGTTTTAATTTTATCCAATACTAATCTTTTGAAAGGCTCGATTTTTCTAGGATCTTCTAAAGTACACTCATTAAGCATTAAATTGACATGAGGTAAATTTTTTCTAGCAATTTCCATAATGGAACATAACTCTTCTACTTCAAAAAATCGTAACCACCCACCTCTTAAATTGTCATAATTTGGATTATCTTTACGAATTCTATGTTCATCAGTATCAATATGTCCTCGATAGTCGTATAAAGTATTTCCATCCATTGCAAATCTATTTAATAATTCATTAAATATTTCCACTGTTCTAACAGTGGGCTTTTCCCCTCTTTGAATGCAATCTTCATTATATCTAGCAATGACTGATGTAATATCTTCTACATATCTTTCTAAAAGTCTTTTTGCTTCCACTTTTCCTTGTTCAAAAGGCATATTTTCTAATACTTGAGGTGTATCCATATAAAAGAGTAAAGTGTTTAATCTTGTTTGCATACCATGACTTCTTGCAAAATCAAATGCTTTCATTAAATCATCACGATTAAAACCACCATCTTGTCTAACATAATGACAATATTTAGCAATATCATCTAAATTTATAACTTGATAATCTGATAAATGTTCAGCAAGTCTTTCAAAAGATTCATAACTTGCACTTTTAATACCTTCTTTTTCAGTAGGCATATATTGAATAAGGGTTTGAAATATTCTATCTGAAACATCTTTATCATAAGTTTCCATAATAAATTTAGGAATATTATATAATTGATTATTTCTAACAATATCCATAAATTGTCTTTGTTGTTCTTGTGAAAGACCACAGTTATTTAAAATAAATTCAATTCTTTTCAATAGTTCTTTTTGTTTTCCATCTAAACTAAAATTTGTTTCTTCATAACTCGTTAATGAATCTTGATACATTTTGAATAAATCTCTTTTTATTTCATCTAAACTTTTATTACTAGACAAAATAAATTGCTTTTGTTCATCAGTTATATTCTGTAGATTTGCTAAAATTTGTTTTAAATTTGTTTCATCAGCCGTTACGATACTTAATAAATCTATTTGTTGCATATTTAAAGTAATGCCTTTTGTATCTAATGATAAATCAGTTATACTTTTTGTTATATCTTGCTGCACCTCTTTCATTAATTCTTTGCTTTTTCTAAATTCTTCTAATTTTTCTTCAACTAATTGATCAATTTCTTCTTTAATTTCTGTAAATGTTTTAGAAGAATTTAAATATTGATTAGAAATTTTTGAAACTGTATCATCAGATATTGGATATCCATTTCTTTCAAATGTTTTTCTTATACCATTAATATATTTTAATACCAATGTATTTTTTTCTTCCATATCTGATTACCTCCATATATCATATAGCTTTCTAGTATCAATTCTTCTATCTCCAATTATATCATAGTTTTTACTATTCTTCTTATATTTTTAATCACAATTTTATTAGTCCATTCGGCAACTTTACTTGTCTTTATACGTTAGTAGTGTATTTGATTCATCATTAACTAAAAATTCAAAATAAAAAACTCCATTCTTCCTACATAAACCTTTTACGTACTAAACGTAAAGCTTCAGATTGAACAGAGTTTTCATATGATGATAATACTATTTTTAAATGATTATTGTCAACACCATTATATGAAGATTCGTATTCTTGATACATCAGCAACTTTTCGGCAACCAATAAATAACATGAAGCAAATGTAACTTCCTAAGTATTTTGACAATATATCAAAATAATTTTATGGGGATTTGAAATAAAAAATCATCTCCATTTAGAGATGAAATATATTTGAATGTCCGAATAGTTCGAACAGAAACGTCACTGGAGCGATAACTTTACTTATATTCGAAAAATTATACTCCCAAGATTGAATAAATCAACTAAATTAATTATTCGATTTTTAAATTTTATTAGATGAAGACTATAGCTATTTTTTTCTGATTCTGTTATAATTGGCTTAGTAAAGTAATATTTATGTAAAAAGGAGCTACTATGAAACAAATGATTATAGAAATCATTTAAAATAGTTATTAAAAGATGGGAGAATTTATTTATGCTAGATATTAATTTTAATCAAATAATTGAAATGATTGAGAAAAGAAAAAATAATGCTTATTTAAAAGTTAATGAAGAAATGATTTTGCTATATTTAGAAGTTGGAAAATTTTTATATGAATTAAAAGAAAAAAGTGGATATGGAGATAAAATTACAACAAAAGCAGCTGATTTTATAAAGAATAATTATCCTACTATTAAAGGATTTACTAAAAGAAATATAGAAAGAATGATTCAATTTTATAGTACTTATAAAGATGATGAGATTGCGACACCACTGGTGACGCAATTATCATGGACAAATAATCTTCTTATTTTAAGTGGAGCGAAAACAAAGGAAGAAAGACACTTTTATTTGCAATTATCTATTAAAAATAATTATTCTAAAAGAGAATTAGACAGGCAAATAACTTCATCATATTATGAAAGATATATGTTATCAGATGGTAAACAACTACCTACTACTAATAAAACAGTTGATGAAGATGATTATCCTAATACAAAAATTTTAGATATGTATAGTTTAGAATTTTTAGATTTACCTAATGAATATACTGAAAAAGATTTAAAAAATGCTATTATTAAAAATTTAAAAGATTTTATATTAGAAGTTGGGAAAGATTTTACTTTTATTGGAGATGAATATAGAGTCCAAATTGGTAATCACGATTTTTTCATCGATTTATTATTTTATAATAGAGAGTTGTCTTGTTTAGTAGCATTTGAATTAAAATTAGGAGAATTTAAAGCAGAATATTTAGGAAAAATGAATTTATATTTAGAAGCCTTAGATAGAGATGTAAAAAAAGAGCAAGAAAATCCTAGCGTTGGAATAATTCTTTGCAGTTCTAAAGATAAAGATGTTGTTGAGTATTCATTAAGTAAAAATATGTCACAAACCTTAATATCAGAATATAAATTAAAATTAATAGATAAGAAACTATTAGAAACAAAATTAAAAGAGATGAAGTTTTTAATTAAGAATGATTTAGAAGAAAAATAAAATAATCAAATAAAATGTGGTGGGAGTATCAGCACGTTGCTTGCTTATAAAAAATAAACGTCGCATTTTTAGTGCGACGATTTTTACTTTTGGAGCAGATGAGGAGAATCGAACTCCCGTAGTCAGCTTGGAAGGCTGAAGTTTTGCCATTAAACTACATCTGCATCAACTTGTCTTTCACTTGACATGTTTAATTATACCATAACTCTTTAAAAAAACAACACTTTTTGACCATTTTAGTAGATTTTTTTTCATTTTTATAATATAATACTCATGACCGCTGAAGTGGCTCAGTTGGTAGAGCAACGCCCTCGTAACGCGTAGGTCGCAGGTTCGAATCCTGTCTTCAGCACCATGAGTGAATAACCCTCGTATTTACGGGGTTTTTATTTTTTTACGTACATTTTATTTATTTTTAAGCACCTCCCAAAAGAGGTTGCATAAACTATATTAGGAATTCTAGAGTTCAAAAAAGAAAGAAGACAAAAGAGATGAAAAAAACAAAATACATCCTTCTTCTCTTTTTCTTAATTGGCATATCCATCATGTCAATTGGTTATTCTTTACTCGCGACAAACTTAACATTAGATGCAAATTCGGAAATTGTAGGAGAATGGGATGTTCGAATTACAAACATGAAAGCCATCCAAGTTTCACCAGGATGTGATGCCGGAACTCCAATGTTTACGGATACCACAATGGGGTTCTATGCTAAACTTATTAAACCTGGTGACTCCATTACTTATGAAATCACCATTGAAAACAAAGGAACTATGGATGCGAAACTTGAAACGATTGACATTACTCCAGATGAAGAAAACGGTTCTGAACGTTTACATTATGAAAATACAACTCCTAAGACACAGTTAGGAAAAGGAGAAACCACAAAATTTACCATCACGGTCACTTATGACACCAGTTCTACAGAGATTCCCGAGACGAAATCCAAAGCAATCACTGGTACTATAGAATATGTTCAAACTTAGAAAAAATTCCATCAAAATTCTTTTAGTGATTTTCTTTATTACTTTACTCCCCTTAATTCCAACAGGTATGTCACAGTATCAACAAAGTTTTTATCTAGCAGGTGCCTCTAGCATCGTTCCTCAAATATCCAAAACCATGGATTGCAAAGCAAATCTTAAATTAGAAAAAAACGATTCTAACTATAATATAATTATTGAAAATCGATCTGAAGAAACCTATGCAGAATGGGAAATTATGTTTTATAAAGAAAAACAAATGACTCTAACAAATTTAGAAGAAACGACAAATGGGTGGTCATTAAAAGGTACCAACTTAAAACCAAAAGAGCCTGTTATCATTCCAATTAATTTGGAAATAACTCCCCAAGAAGATGAGGAAAAATATTTGAATCATTATCTTGAAAAATTTGTCTTTCTCTCTTCTTGTAAAATAAAGGAGTCTTAAAAATGAATACAGCTATCAAAAATAAAATTTATCCCATTCTTTTTCTTTTCTTATTCACATTTCTTTTAGGAAGTAAATACTATCCAAATCTCACAATAGAAATTCTAAAGCCTATATTTTTCTTTGTATTTTTCTTCTATCTTTTATATATTCAAAAAAGAAACTTCATTCCTTTAAAAACCAAAAACAAATCTTATCTTCTTTTCCTCATTTTACTTAGTATCACACTTTATTCCCTTTTCTTCTTATTATTTGGTGTAGCAAAAAATCCCTATTTTCTAAAAAATAAATGGCTTCTCTTTCGCTTCTTAGAAAACCTTTTTCCTATTTTATGTATTGAGAAGTTAAGATGTCTACTCATGAAAGAAAAAGAAACAAACAAGAAAAAGATATTATTCCTTACCCTTTTCTTACCACTTCTTGAATTAAACTATACTTGGATTTTTGCAAACATCTGGGATAAAAAAGAATTTTTCCATTATTTTTCAGCAATCATTTTAAGTCAATATGCCACGAGTTTTCTTCTTACTTATTTTCGATATCATGGTACGAATGGAGTTGTCTTACGTATCACTATTTTAATTTTATCTCGTCTCATTCCTATCATTCCTAACATCCATTGGTTTATAGAAGGAACCATGGGCTTATTCATTCCTTTTTTATACTATGTTTTATTTCCGAGTCCAAGGCAAAAAAAGGAAAAAATGACTTACTACGGGATAGGAATATCTCTATTACTTATTTTCTTCATGTTAGGACTTCTTCCATTAAAACCTATAGCTATCGTTTCAAACAGTATGGCAAATGTATTTTCCAAAGGCGATATCGTTTTATATTCCAATTATCAAAGTCTTCATGTAAATGATATCATTGTTTTTCAAAGCCAAAATAAAATCATGGTTCATCGTATTGTAAATATCAAAGAGCAAAATGAAAAAAAATATTATCAAACCAAAGGCGACCAAAATAAAACGACTGATAATGTTCTCATTACCGAAGAACAAATTCTTGGAGTCTACCGTTTTCATATTAAATACATTGGTTATCCTGCTATTGTATTTCAAAATTTTCTAGAAAGTGAGGTGTCATCTTGAAAGCCAAATATTTTTACCTATTCATAATCATTGGCATAGCTATCATTTTTTTCAGTATTTTCTTAACCTCTCCTCAAAACCAAGAAACATTACAAAAAGAAAGTCATTATACCGTTAATTTAAAGCCCAACCCTTTTTATGAAGAAACGACTCTTTCTCAAAATTTGTACCCATCTGAAGGAATTTCTTCGTACTCAATAGACATAGCCTATCAATTCTCTAATCCTCAGAATAAAACGATCACTTATGAATATGAAATTTTTTATGAACTTATAGGAACCGTTCCAGATAAAACAGGACTTGACCAAACCATATGGAAAAAAACAATTCCCGTAAAAGCGAAAATTATACATCAAACCACCAAAGACTTTTCTATAAAAGAAAATATTCTTGTCGATTATACTGTATATAATCAGCTTGCCCGTTCTTATGAAGAAGCCTATGGTCTTTCTATCAATTCCATTTTAAAAGTAAAAATTCCCCTCACTTATACGATTGAAGGAAAAAACGAAAACATTCAAAAAGAAAGTGTCATTGAATATGTGATTACCCTAGATGATGTCATATCAAGCATCGAGGAAACGAAAGAAATAGAAAACCCATCCACGAAAAAAGAAGGAAATTTACTTCCCTGTCTAGGCATTCTATCTATATTCATAGGTATAGGACTTATCATAAAAAAGAAGTTAAAAAGAAAAATGCCAAAGCAAAAAGAAAATCAACTTTTAAAAGAATATAAACATCAAATCATTTCTGTCGATAACATTCCAAATATTACCAACGTGACTGTTTTTGAACTTTCATCCATCGAAGACTTCATTCGTCTTGCTACTCAATATGAAATCCACATCATATATCAAACACAAGAAAAATGTTTCTATTTATTCCTAGAAAACTGTGTCTATCTCTTAAAGGACTCTTCAAAGTAGTCCTTTTTTTATTTATAACGTTTCATCATAAGTACTGTTCTGTTCTTGTTCATTTAAAACTAAATATCTTGTAGTAAGAAGCATACTAGCAATAGAAATTGCATTTTTTAAACTTGTAAGAACCACTTCATAAACATCTTTAATATCTGTTTTAGAAATATTTTCATAGGTCGCAAGTGAAACGTTATAAATTGTGTTATATTGAGACTTTTGAATTTCTTTCAAAATAGGTTCCCATTCTAGCCCAGCATTTTCTAAAATTTGTTTGAAGGGTGCATCCAAAGAAGATAGAATCACTTTCATTCCCATCGTATCAGCTTGAATTTTCTTCTGTATTTTTAAAAGACTCAAACCTCCACCAACCAAAACTCCTTTTTTAGCACTTTCAAGGGCACATATAGCATCTTCCATTCGCATTTTTTTCTCACGAATACTGACGCTTGAAAGCCCTCCTACCAAAATCATAGCAAGACCTACCGTAAGTTTGGCATATCTTTCTTCTAAAAATTCTTGTTCATATGCACTTTCACATTCCTGAATTTCTTTTTGTAACTTTTCTAAATACTCCGAAGTGGAAGACCCCGAAAACAAAACCCAATTTTTCTTCCAATCAACTTGTTTACAAAAACCTAAATGCTCCCAAGAAAGCTCACTACCGAGTCTCTTCTCCCAAATCGTTGCTTTCGTAAAATTTTCTAAATCTTTTAAGATTTGCAAAGAACGATTTGCATACTCAGGTGTTTCAAGTAAAACAATATGAGAATCTTGTTCAAAATTATATGCTGTGCATTCTTCCTTCATTTCCATGGAAAAAGAACTTGCGAGGACTACTAAATTTTTCTTTTCTTTCCAAATAGGATTCAAAATTAAACTGATTTCTTCTAAAGAATCAAGGTCTCCATCTACGAGTAACAAATAACTTGAAAACGATTCATCTGTCGAATAAGGCGAAGAAACATCTAACGAATATCCTGAATAAAATTCTACTTTTGTTTCTTCATTATGAGTTTCAATGAGGCGAATCGCATTTTTATTTTGGACCTTTTGAAACACATCAAAAATAAGTTTTCCAATACCCTCATCATTCGCTGAAACAGAAGCCACCCTTAGGTAATCTTCCATGGTAGTCTCCTCTTTTTCTGAAATAAGTTTTTCTTCTAAGATAGGTATTGCTTGTTCCATTTCTTTTCGAAGAGTAAGTTCATTATAAGATGAATGAATTGCTGCATAACCTTCCTCCATCATTTTTTCGAGTAACACCAATGTCGTAGTTGTTCCATCACCTACTAATTCATTCGTCTTTAAAGAGGCTTCTTTGGCAACTTCCAAAATAGCATTCATAACCGCATCTTCACTTTGAATATTTCTAGCTATTGTCACTCCATCATTAGTAATATATGGCGAACACTCCTCGCTGCTAATGAGGACATTACTACCTTTCGGGCCTAAGGTAATCTTTGCTGCACTACAAAGCATGTGAATCGCGTCCATCATCCGTTTCTTTAATTCTTCTCCTGTTACAATCTTTTTCATGATATTTCCTCCATTTCAATTAAATATTTCCAATATTTCTTTGGCATAAAATTTCTTTGACACTTTCGATTTTCTCTTTCTGGAATAGCAATCGTATGAAAAAAAGTTTTCCATAATTCTTCCATGTACATTTCCTGCTCACTAAAATCAAAAGAAAGTTCTTTTACTTGGTCTTCATTTAAAAAATATAAATTCTTGGTATCATAAAAAGCATATACACCTCTTTTCATATCTTGAATCACAAAGTTTTCCATAGGCATTCTCTTTTTAAAGTGATAAGCAAGGGCAAACAAAATAAAATTTTCGGTTTCAATCTTCGCATACAAAAATCCATTTTTCATTTCTTGAAATCTTAAGAAACCTTTCATCTTATGCGTTTCCCGATGAACATAATGACTAATGTTCAAAACCGCATTCACACATTTTAAATTTCTTCTTTGTAAAATGGTATCGGGATACTTACAAGCATTAACAAAAAAATAATACAAAATCAGTTCTTTCTTTTCATGACTCGATAAATAAACGTCACGAGCAAGACCCATAATTTCTTTTCCAAATCTTTTTATAAAATAATCATAAGACGAAAAATTTGTTTGTTTCACTTTAAACGGAGAATCAAAAAGATTGGCCACATAAGTACTTTCGCTTTGAATATTCATCGGTCTAATCTTATTTTGAATTAAATAATAAAGAGTATACAAAAGTTCTTCAAAACTATCTTCATAAAGATATACAAAATTATTCATTTCCAAATAAACTCAATTGCCGACCTTGCGTGCTCGTGAGTTCTCTCCCTTCTAAAACCAAATTTTTTTCAATAAAATCTTTTTGAAAAATATCTTTGCTTGCAAAATAGACGCCATTACACAAAATAAAATACTTTGCTCTTTTCAAAGAAATTCCCATCTTTTTTAAATCTTGAAAAGTAATCGTAAAAATCTTTCTAGATTCTATAATTTTTTTAGCACTTGTTGGTCCAATACCGGGTACTTTTAACAAGTCATAGTAACTTGCCTGATTAATTTCTTTGGGAAATTCATTCAAATGTCTGAGAGCCCAGTCCACTTTGGGATCTACTAAAACATTAAAGTTTTGATGTTCTCTATCTAACAAATCATCAACTTGATAATGATAAAAACGAAGCAAAAAATCAGCTTGATACAAACGATGTTCTCTTTTTAAAGGTGGCAGTTCTAAAGTAGGTAACAATTTATCTTTGTTAACTGAGATATACGCCGAATAAAAAACTCTTTTTAAATCATATCTTTGATAAAGATCACTACTTTTGGACATGATGTTATAATCAGTTTCTTTCGTAGCCCCGATAATCATCTGGGTACTTTGTCCAGCTGGTGTAAACACGCGGCTTCGATTTTGTTTCACCACACTCATCGTATGTTCAATTTTTTTGCTTTGTTTATTGGGAGCTAGAAGTTTTAAACCAGATTCACTAGGAAGTTCGGTATTGATAGAAAGTCGGTCCACCAAAACACCAAGTTTTTTAACCAAACAGTCACTAGCTCCAGGAATTGCTTTGGCATGAATATATCCCGAAAAATGATATTTATGACGGAGCAAAGATACTGTTTCAATCAGTTTTTCCATTGTGTAATCAGGATTTCTTAGAATACCAGAACTTAAAAACAATCCTTCAATGTAGTTACGGCGATAAAAAGAAATGGTAAGTTCACAAATTTCTTCTGGAGTAAAGATGGCACGTTTGACATGATTAGATTTTCTATTGACACAATATTTACAATCAAAGACACAGCAATTTGTCATAAGTATTTTTAGCAAAGAGATACATCTGCCATCATTCGAAAACGAATGACATATTCCAGAAATAGCACCATTTCCAAGACCTGATTCATTCTTTCGGTCACTTCCACTCGAAGAACAAGAAGCGTCATACTTGGCAGAATCGGCTAAAATAGTTAATTTCTCTTTCAACTCCATATGTCTTCACCTAATATAAGGATAACACAAAAAGAATCATTTGTCACGAACAAATGATTGCTAATTTTTATCAAAGAAAAAGTGCTTTTCGCACTTTAATTTTTTGTCATAATACGATAACCTAAAACAGCTCCAATAACTGCAATAATTCCAAAGATGAAAGCCAGAACAGGTCCACGAGAAATCGTTTCAACAGGATCATCTAATACGTCTGCCACAACATCATATGGTTCTTCTGTTGCAACCAAAGTTTTAATAGCTTCTTCTACTTCTTTTCCAGTTGTCTCAGCAGTTCCAAATCCATCAATGGTTTTATCTCCAATTACAGTGAAAGGATACCCTGAAACATTTTGTTTAAATTTAGCTCCGACTTTTTTATAGAAATTCCAGTTATCTTTATCGTTTTTTACTTCATAAACCACAATATTGACTTTATATTTATCAGCAATCGTTGACATAAACTGTAACAAAGCAATACAATGTGGACAACCGTCTCCTCTAAAAATGTACACACTTGGTAAAGACTCATCATAAGCTTTATCTGTATGATTACAAGTAAGCCCTTCTGCTTGACAAGCTTCCTTTAATGTTTCACTTGTTTCAGCCTTTACAACTCCAACAAATAAAAACATAGCAAGGAACCCCATTAATATTTTTTTCATTATACTTCCTTCTTTCTGTATTTCTATTGTATCACAACCCGTCAAAAATGCAAAATTTTTCCTTAATTTTAGCTAAATTATAGATGTTTTTCTTTGACAATTAAAACTCAAATTTCTTGTTTTTTAAGTGGAATTGTCAGAATTTCTATTTCGGATCGACCAAATTCTTATAATATTGATACCGTTTTTCACTTGTTTCTCGATTAAGTTTTAATAATTCTTCAGCTTGATCTTGATTTTTCATTGTAAGTGCTTTATAACGAACTTCTCTTTCTAAGAATTCAGAATACTTTTCAAAATTTGGTGTCTTTGAATCTAAATATAATTTTCCTTCTTCAGGTTTGTAACGCATAAGTAATACATACCCAACATCCACAGCTAATTTTTGTTCTTCTAAACTACAAGACATTCCACCATGAATTCCTTGTTCAATACAAGTCGAATAAGCAATGATAAGACTTGGTCCATGATGGGTCATTGCTTCTTCAAAGACTTTTAAAGTGTGCATCATATTCGCTCCTAAACTAATGCTTGCCACATAACAATTTGGATAACTCATAGCAATGCGGAACAAATCTTTTTTATTCGTACATTTTCCTCTATCCGCAAATTCAGCAACCACTCCAATTGGACTTGATTTACTCATTTGTCCTCCCGTATTCGAATAAACCTCAGTATCTAAAACTAAGACTTTCACATTTTCATTACTTGATAACACATGATCGATTCCTCCAAAACCAATATCATATGCCCAACCATCACCACCAATTGCCCAGACAGTTCTTGCTGGAACATAATCTAATAACTCTTTGAGTTCTCGTGGCGTTTCAAGTTTCCCCAATTCTTCTTTCAAATTCAAAGTAATCTTCGCATCTTCAAAATTTTCTAAAAATTGTTCATATAAAACTTTTACTTCATCTTTCACAGAGTCCATACTCTCTAACATAATTTGTTTGATTCTCTTTCGTTTATTTTGATAACTTAAATAAATTCCATAAGAAAATTCAGCATTATCTTCAAAAAGAGAATTTGCCCAAGGAAAAAGATATGGTGTCGATGGAGCACTTCCTCCATAAATCGAAGAACATCCAGTCGCGTTTGCAACAACAATTTCATCCCCATAAAGTTGAGAAAGAAGTTTAATATATCCAGTCTCTCCACATCCCGCGCATGCTCCAGGGAACTCAAATTTTGGCTTTTCTAATTGACTTCCTTTAATCGTAAATTTAGGAAACACTTTAGGATTTTCATAACTATCAAAATATGGAGTTTCTTTATCTTCTAATTTTCCTAAATACAAAGCTTTCTTACCATTCTTTCCAGGACACACTTTTACACATAATCCGCATCCTGTACAATCTCTTTCAGATACACTGATTAAAAAATGGTAATCACTTGCTCCCATGGCAGGAATTCCTACATCTTCTTTCACTAAGAAAGGTCTAATCACCGCATGAGGACAAACGAAGGAACACATTCCACATTGAATACAATTTTCTGGATTCCATTTGGAAACAAGATTTGATGTCCCTCTCTTTTCATTTTTAGTAAGTCCTCCAGGAAACATACCCGCACGATATTCCAAGACATCTTTGACAGTGAGAGTGCTACCAAGTCTTGCATTCATCTTTTCAATCACATCTTTTGGAATATGCTTAGAATCAATGTCCTTATGGACTACAACAAGTTTTCTTACTTCATCTAAAGCTTCATGAATACTTAAAATGTTATTTTGAACAACTTCTTCTCCCTTTGTTTCAAATTGTTTACGAATGGATTCTTCTAAAATATTTAAAGGCTCCTTAACTCCCAGAAGTTTTAATAAAATCACTTCCATAATTTTACTAATCTTTCCTGGAATATGATTTTTAAGAGCTATTGTTTCGGCATCAATCCATAAAATACGAATACTCTTTTCTTCTAACTCTTGAATTTCTTGAGGTGTTAGTTTTGATAAGCATTCTTCTTCGCTTTTCGTATTAATAAGTAAAATGCCATTTTCTTTTAACGAATGCAAAACATCATATTTTTTGAAATACTCATCTTTTGTCACGACTACCACATCAGCATTCGTTACATAGTAAGGGGCTAGGATTTTTTCATTTCCAAATCGTAAATGACTAATGGTAACTCCTCCACTTTTCTTAGAATCATATTCAAAATAACCTTGAACATAACTCTTTTCCCCTAGAATATGCATGATATCTTTACTTGCTGACACCATTCCATCCGAACCAAAACCATAGATTTGCATTTCCGTCACAGGAAGTTTGATTTCATAATCTTCTGTCTCTAAGCTTGTATGATTTACATCATCCACAATCCCAATGGTAAAGTTAGAACGTGGATTTTTCTCTAGCATTTGAAACACCGCATAAATGTCTTTAGGTGCCGTATTTTTACTAGAAAGTCCATACCTTCCTCCAACGATTTCCACATTTTTATCTTTCAAAGCACTAACAACATCCAAGTAAAGAGGTTCTCCTACACTTCCAGATTCTTTTGTTCGATCAAGAACGGCAATTTTTTGAACAGAATCAGGTAACACTTTAAGAAGATGTTCGATTGAGAAAGGTCGATACAAGCGAACTGAAATGAGTCCATATTTTTTCCCTTTTTTATTTTCTTCATCAACAACTAATTTGATCGTATCACAAACACTACCCATAGCAATAATTATGCTTGTCGCATCTTCCGCCCCATAGTACTCAAATGGAGCATAATTTGTACCCGCAAGTTGATTGATTTTATTCATATATTCTTCGACAATATAAGGCATATTATGATAAAGATTACTCCTTGCTTCAACACTTTGAAAATAAACATCTTCCGTTTCACTCATTCCATATTGAACATGATGTCCAATATTTAAAGCTCGAGCTTGATATTCCTTCAAAGCTTTTTCATCAATAAGACTTAAAAGTGGTCCTTCTTCCAAAGTGTTCACAACATTTAACTCATGACTTGTTCGAAAACCATCAAAGAAATGTAAAAATGGTAAACTACCTTTAATTGCTGATAGATGTGCAACCGCAGCCATATGATAAGCTTCTTCTGGATTATTACTACATAACATGCAAAAACCAGTTTGGCGAGTTGCATAGATATCGGAATGATCTCCAAAAATAGATAAAGCATGAGTAGCAATCGTACGAGATGCCACATGAATCACTCCAGGTAAACATTCTCCAGCAATTTTATACATATTAGGAATCATTAAAAGTAGACCTTGACTTGCTGTAAAAGTAACCCCTAAAGAGCCACTTAGTAAAGCTCCATGTAAAGCCCCAGCAGCTCCTGCTTCCGACTCCATTTCCACAACTTTCACTTTATCATGAAATAGATTATATTTTTCTTTGCCATTTAAAGCATCTACATTACTTGCCATTGGACTTGATGGTGTAATTGGGTATATGCTTGCTACCTCACTAAAAAGATAAGCCATTGTAGAACAGGCTGTATTTCCATCCATAATTGTTTTCATATATGATTCACTTCCTTATGTTAAGTATAACACAAGAATGCTATCTTTGAACATAGTCAAAATGCATAAAAAATCAGTTTAATTGCTGACATAACAAATAAACTTTCCCTTATGCTCTTCTTGCTCTACAGAAATATCTTCAAATGCTAATAAATGTGATTTTATCAAGCCTTTATTTCTTGCTGTCATAAACAATCTTTTAGTCCTTTTTTAAATATTCATTAGAAAAACTTTTTGAATTTTTCTTCATTTCATTCATAGTGTTTCTTACCTCCACATCTTTATTTACAACAGCATTATATTTCCCTTGCAAATTCATTAATAATTTCATCCTTATCCATCAATTGATTATGAAACTTCTCATCTATATTAAATTTTTTCTTCCAACAATCTTTTTGATGGGATAATTCAACCAATCGAAAATCACTTAACTCAAAAAGTTCAGTACATAAATCCATAATAAAATGTCCAACATATTTTTTTTCATCTGTATCAAAAATTTCTTCTTCTCTAAGTTGTTCATTTTGAAATTTTCTATAAACTTCATTCACCACAGGTCCATAAACCCAAGCTTCAAAATCGCTATCAAACAAATAAGGAGAATAAGAAACTAATTCTTTTCCATCATTATCTACAGAAGATTTTTTTACAAAAGCCCCCCACTCTCCAAATAAGAAAAATAATACCTTTTGTAATTTTAAAAGAGAAATATCTTTCCCATACTTTTTAAAGTGAAAAAAATTTAAAAATTTAGTCAAATCTAAAACATCAAAAATACCTTTATTTTTCTTTTCCATAACTCACCATTCACCTTACTATCTATAATAAGAATTTTTTTATGTTTCATTCTTCTATAGCAAAATAAGAATAACACACAAAAAGTTTATTTTCAATGTTTTAAATAGCAAGTTCATAAGGTTTTTCTTTAGAACCATCTCCATTTTTAACTAATACATTCTCTTTCAAATAAAAACTTGGTCTTACATTAACGCTTGCATATACAGATCCTGTACTTAAACTCACACCTGGATAACTATCAGATTGATAATACATTGCACTTACATCTATTGTTCTAGTATTACCATAATCATAAGGATTCAAAAGCCATTCTGATGGAATATCTTTTCTGACTAAATAATTATTTAAAGAACATACAGAATTACTTCGTAAAGTTGAAACAAACATACATTCACTTCTTAGAACATTCTGACTTCCTACACTAGCATATAAAATATCAGCAGGGCTTAGCAATGCTAACTTTCCTTTCCAAGTTAAACTCCTTGTGGTATTATCATTACACAAATCCCCATCACTACAATTTTTTCCAGTGACATTAGAGTATTCTATATTATATGCTCCATCTGCATCAACAATTAAATTAAAAGAAGAGGAAGCACCTAAATTCCATGTAACAGTATCTATCAATTCTATTTCATTTTTTAAACCTATGTCAGAAAAATCACAATTTTTAGTAACATTAAATGTAGAACTATAACAACTACCACTTTGACTACTTAAATACATATAGTTTAATTCAAACATTAAATCAGCTTGTGACCACTCATTAACACCAGATCCACTATTTACATTTAGATCAGAACTATCCCAAGAATAAAAACCTATAGATTCATCCCTCACAAGTTTAATTCGTTGTCCTTCTGGTGTATTAACAAGTCCAATAATTCTCCACAAATAATTTCCTAGTTTTACATAGTTATGAGGATCAGCTCCAGCATATCGAAGTTCTTTTTGTTTTAAGTTTGAAATTTCTATAGAATCCTCAGTATAAGTTATTGTCGCATCATCATGTGTGACTTCATAGATACCACTTTTTCCACTGTTATCTTGTTGAATAAATTCGCTTTTTAATATATCAATCAATTTTTCTCCTTTTTTAAAATACAAAGTACATTTTGTTCTTGATGTTGTAACATCACTTACAATAATTTTCCAATCTTCATTAACAGATACTTTAATGTTTGAACTTTTTTCACCATTCACTCCACAATAACTTTGTTCTTCATCTAAAACATAACCTTCGTTTTTATTTGGCATATCCTTCTTAATTTCATAATTTCCATCTTCGCTCTTTTGATAAAATGCAAAATAAATGTTTCCTGGGTCTTCCACTTTTCCCTTTATTACATTTTGATTTGTTTTTACTTCGAATACAGCAAATGTTCGATAAAGAACAGCCCCACTTACAAGTAAAATACATACAATTGTGAATACAATAATCCCTATTCTTTTATTATTTTTTTCTTTAAATTTTTCTAGTTTCATATTCTCACCCTTACAAAACATATTTTGTATAGTCAACACAAAACTTCTTTTGTGTGAGATTATGAATAAAGGTGAGAACTATGAATATTCAGAAATTTAAAGAAATGAGAGAAGAAAAAAACTTATTACAAAAAGATGTTGCCAAACATCTCAAAATAAAACAGCAACAATACAGCGAGTATGAAATTGGGAAAAGACTCATTCCAATTAATTACTTAAATGACTTAGCCGATTTTTATGATACAAGTATTGATTATCTTCTAGGTCGAACAGACGAAAAAAAGCCATATCCTAAGAAAAATTCTTAAAAATATGACTTTTTTAAAATTTTAAATTAGAAAGATACTCAATAAAATATAAAGGAATATTGATAATTTTACCATCTTTACTTAAATTTTGAAGTGAAAAGCGAAATGAAATTTCATTATCATTTTTAGCATTATATTTTGTAAGACTGTTATGATTTGTATTTTTATCAGATTTTACTTCAATAGGAATAATTTCATTTTTAAGTTGTATTACAAAATCAATCTCGTTTCTATCAAAATTATAATAATAAGGAGCTTCTCCTAGTAAATTTTGAAGAGTATTAGCCACATAGTTTTCGGTAAAGGAACCTTTAAATTCTTGAAATAATTTATTTCCATCTAAAATAATTTTACTATCTAAATTAGCCATTCGCCGAAGAAGACCCACATCATTCATATATATTTTATAAGAAGATAAATCAGTATATCCTTTTAAAGGAAAAGAACATTTATTTACTTGATAACATTTTGTAATTAAATTTGCATCATTAAGCCAATTTAATGCAGATTCATATTCTCTAGCTCTTGCTCCCTCTTTCACAACTTGATAAATAAACTTTTTATTATCTTTTGCAAGTTGAGAAGGAATCCCATTCCATATTAAAGAAATTTTATTTGCTTCCTTAACATCGACATGTTTAGAAAAATCACTTTCATACGCATCTAAAATATTTTTCTGAATTTGGCTTACTTTTGCAATATCTTTCTCATTTACCCAACTATTTACAGCTTCAGGCATTCCTCCCACAATATAATATGTTTTTAATTTTTCAATCAATTGAGATTCAAAAATTTTAGGAATGTTTTGTATTTCTGTAGTTTGTTCCATCACTTTCACTAAATTTTCTAAACCATCCGCGATTAAAAATTCACTAAATGTCATCGGATACATATTCAAAAAATCTACTTTTCCAACAGGAAAAGAGGTTTGAGACAAACGAATTCCAAGTAAAGAACCCGCACACGCAACATGATATTCGTTTGCTTCCTCACAAAAATATTTCAAAGAATTTAACGCATTCGGGCACTCTTGAATTTCATCAAATATAATTAATGTTGTTTGAGGATTAATTTTTTCTCCTACTAAAGATAATTGCTCAATAATTCTTCTTGGATTTTTGGTATCTATAAATAGTTCGGCTAATCCATCATCATGGTCAAAATTAAAATAAGCAACATTATCATATTGAGTACTTCCAAATTCTTTTAACAAAAAAGTTTTACCTACTTGTCTTGCCCCCCGTAAAATAAGTGGTTTCCTATCCTTACTATTTTTCCATTCAATTAATTTGTCCATTAAAAATCTTTTCATGTAAAATCCCCTCTTTCTTTTCTTTATTTTAGCATTTTTCTAAAGAGAAAATGACATTTACGTCAACTATTTTACACAAAATTCACACTTTTGCAAAGTTTTTTTGCCAATTTCTCACATTTTTGCAAGATTTTAACCTACATTTTACACATTTTTGTTAAATTTCTAAACTTTCAAAGATTTTACCTAAGGATTCATGCATGACTAAACTCGCCTTTTTATCAAATGGAGTTTCTTCTAAATTTAAAATGACAAGATACTTTCCTTTAAAATAAGAAAGAAAGCCGGCTGCTGGATAAACTGTTAAAGAGGTCCCAGCAACAATAAGTAAATCAGCATGAGAAATAGCCTCTATAGAAGCGTCGAATGCATATTCAGGCAAAGACTCACCATACAAAACAACATTTGGTTTAATGATTCCTCCACAAGTACACCGAGGAATACCTTTACTATCAAAAGCAACAGAAGCATCATACTCCTTATGACAACGCATACAGTAATTTTTATAAATCGTTCCATGAAGTTCGTAAACGCATTGACATCCAGCCTTTTCATGAAGTCCATCAATATTCTGAGTCACAATAGCTTTTAGTTTTCCAGCATCTTCTAACTTTTTTAAATATTGATGAATCACATTCGGCTTTGCATCCAAAGAATTCATATATTTCCGATAAAAATCATAAAATTCTTCAGTCTTTTCATCAAAAAATCTTCTACTTAACATCACTTCTACAGGATAAGGAAATTTCATTTTAGAAAGTCCATCTTTTCCTCGAAAATCTTTAATGCCACTTTCGGTCGAAACACCTGCCCCACTAAAGAAGACAATAGACTTGGATTCATCAATCATTTTTTGTAAGATTTCTATTTTTTTCATGATTCCTCCAACGAACTTTCTCCATTTAAGTAATTAATATAGATACCATCTTGAACATTATAAACATAAACATGAAAAGAAATTCCTTTTCCTTGATCTTCCACCGAATAGCCTTCCATCTCTACTCCACTCGCGACCAAATTTGTTCCTTTAAAAATAGGTCGCACTCTATACATAACATGATTTCCTGTGTCCTTCACATAATTCGCAACTTTATTTTCAAATTCAAGCATCGCACCCGTATTCATTTGTCTTGTACAAGTAATTAAATTTTTTTCATTCGCATTTTCTCCTGTAAGTTGAAATCCAATTAAATGACAACGATTATACAAATACTTTCCATCTACATTTTCATAACGAATGGTGTGCCATCCACTCGGTTTAATCATACCAATGCTTCCTCTTTCTTCGGTAGGCATTAAGTCTTTCCCAATGGATGCTACAGCAACCTCACATCTTCCTAGCATATCCAAAGAACTATAAGACTCAAAAGATTCACTTGTTATTTCTTCTTCTGTAAAACTTGGAACATTTTGATTAATATAAACATAGGCATCCCCTGTATACTCTGGAATATCTGTAATTGCATAAGATTCATGAGTGGTAAAATGTTCATTCACAAACCCTAAAAAATCATCCTTCGCTGTAAAAACAAGTCCAAAAACAACTAAAACTAAAACTACATTTAATACACCTACATTTTGTTTTTTCTTTCTTCTTGCCATTTTTCTACACCTTACTTCTTAATTCCATTTTATCACAAAAATCGAGTAGAGAAAACTTTTAAGTATTTTTCCCTCTCACACCACCGTACGTACCGTTCGGTATACGGCGGTTTAAT
>CANRDF010000015.1 GCA_947629255.1 uncultured Bacilli bacterium | reverse complement strand
AGTATAAAAACAATAAAAAATCAAGTATTTATCTTACTTGAACGACTTTTTTTGTTATTCAACTGTCAAAGATGGGTGTAAAAGCTTTTTCAATTTATAAAAAGATAAATAACAACTCATAACATAATTATAAATCATTTTTGAAAATGAGAAAAATAAAAAAATATTTTTAGACAAAGTCTTTACAAAAAAATATTCTTTTGCTATAATTTTTACAGAATAAAAGGAGTGTGACTTGGTATGACATTAAATACTGAAAGCCTACTAGATAGATTATATAATTTACGTGGTTCTGATAGTGATATCTTAAAAGAAATGGATCGTCAAAAGTCAAAAGCTGAAGAAACGAAAGCCAGAACTACAGAAGAAAAAGGAAAATTACAAAATGATATTTCCGATATGAAAAAATTAAGAGAAGAATTACAAGATCAAGGAGAAAAGTTTAAAGAAACATTACAAGGAATTCATAAAGAAGATTATGAAACGGTTCTTTCTCGTTTAAGAATTGATTTTGATCCTCAGTCTATTTTGGATAAATTAGAAAGAAATCTTCCTAAAACAATTGAGACAGTTGAAAGAGATACGAAAAAAGCAGAAGATGAACTTGTTAAAGTAGAAGATGAGATGAATGAAGCGATTACTACAATTGAAGAACTTGGAATTAGAAGAGATGCTGCCATTGCAAATCAAGAAAAATTAAATGAATACTTTGATTTAGCGTTGTCAGGACATATTAATATTACAAGAGATTCGATTACTTCACTTTTAGAAGAATTTGGATTTAATGAAGAAGAACAAAGAGAAACTGCTAAGATCTTGATGTTCCCAGAAGATGCATTACTTAAATATAATGAAAGAATAGAATCAAAAGAAAAGTCTGGTAAGTCTATTTCAGAAGTGATTCAAGAAGCGAAGACAATGGTAGAAGAAGAATCATCTTATGAAGAACATGCTCAAGAGAATGAACTTCATGAAGTTACAATTGAAGAACCAGAAGAAAGTGTTGAAGAAGAAGAACCGGTTGTTGAAGGACCTGATGTTACGGAAGAAGCTTTAGAAGTTTTGAAAGAAGAAGGAATTGATTATTTAGATTTTACAAGTGATGAAGTTAATGATTTATTAGATCATTTTGATCGTAATGTGGTTGTTGGAAACATTCGTTATTTGAATTCTAAAGGAATTGCTAATGATGTATTTGTAAATCATATTGGATTAATGTATGATGCTGAACTTAGAGATAAAGTAGAACTTATTTTAAGTCTTGGAAAAGAACCTATGGATATCTATTTAAATCCAAACATTTTAGTAAAATATAATTTAGCAGAACTAAATGAAGCAATTGAAAGAGTTCGTGGAACTGGGATAGATCCTAAAGAACTTCCACTTATGGTGTATTAAGGAGGCAGCTTATGAATCTTACGAAGTTATTTGAGACTGTAAAAACAAATAATCCAAATGAACCTGATACTTATCAAAGAAAAGCAACCGCAATTATTAATTCTCAGTTTCATGATTATGATGTTGTAGAATTTTGTAATCAAAGAAATATTATGATGATGGATTTAAGACTTGTATCTCGGTTATGGCAATTTTCGAGAGAAGTTTTAGAACAAGCTTGGAACGAAAATATTTCAAGTCCTTTAGATTTATATCAAGAAGCACTTAAATTAACAAAAAGCTCTTTAGAAACTTATGATTATGATTCAGAAGAAGTTGCAGATGTTCGAAATTCAGTTTCTGATGCGATGCTTGAGACTTTAGAAAAAAATAAAAAGCTTGTAAAAGCAAATATTCAATATTTACAAGAACTTGGAGTTCAAAATGTGAAGGATCTTTTCTGTGCATATTATGAAATGTTCTTGATTGATCATAGTAATTTTGAAGCAATCTTTAATCAATATGATAGAGAAGACTTAGTTGAAAAACTTGCTAAAAATATAGAAATTATGGAATACTTATAAACAAGAGTGAAAGCTTTTGTTTTTTGTTGAAAAACAAAATGGCTTATGTTAAAATAGAGCTTGTAATAAAGAAGAAATTTTATTTGTCGACAAGAAAATTTAGATTTATTACATCACAACCTTTTTGTTTTCTTGGTCAAAGCAAGAAAATGTTATAGAAAACGGTTTTCGTTAGAGAAAAACTGTTTTCTTTTTTTTATGCATTATGATAAAATAAATTTAGAAGTTTGTGTTGAAACATAAACTATATATAGAAATAGGTGATTGAAATGAGAATTTATAATACATTAACAAGAACAATCGAAGAGTTTGTTCCTCATGAAGAAGGGAAAGTAAAGTTTTATACTTGTGGACCTACGGTTTATCATGATGCTCATATTGGTAATATGCGTAGTTATGTAGGACATGATATCTTAGATAAAACATTAAGATATTTAGGATATGATGTTTTAAGAGTCATGAATATTACAGATGTTGGACATTTAACAAGTGATTCGGATTCTGGTGAAGATAAGATGGTCAAAAGTGCGAAAGCAGAGAATAAATCTGTTTTAGATATTGCTAAATATTATACAGATAGATTTATGGAAGACTTTAAAATGTTAAATAATAGAGTTCCCGATATTGTGTCGCCTGCTACAGAACATATTGATGATTATATTAAAATCATAGAGAGATTACTCGAAAAAGGATATGCTTATCAAGCTGGAGGAAACGTTTATTTTGATACGTCAAAACTAGATGATTATTATAAGCTTACGAATCATAAAATTGATGAGATGGTCGTGGGAGTCAGAGAAGGTGTGGAAGAAGACGACAATAAGAGAAATCAAGCGGACTTTGTGTTATGGTTTACAAAATCAAAGTTTGATAGTCAAGAACTTAAATGGGATAGTCCTTGGGGAGTAGGGTATCCTGGTTGGCATATTGAGTGTTCTGGTATTTCTTTGCATTACTGTGGGGAATACTTAGATATTCATGGAGGTGGAGTCGATAATATATTCCCACATCATACGAATGAAATTGCTCAAAGTGAAGGGTATTTAGGACATCCCTGGTGTCATTATTGGTTTCATAATGAACATTTGATGGATGAAACTGGAAAAATGAGTAAAAGTTCTGGGGCTACTTTAACGGTTCGTGTTTTAAAAGAGAAAGGTTATCAACCCCTAGTTTTCCGTTATTTATGTTTACAAAGTCATTATCGTAAACAACTTGTCTTTAGTTATGATATTTTAGATAATGCTACTTCTAGTTATTTAAAATTAAAACAAAAAGTTCAAAGTTTACAAGATGAGGGAGAGTTCGAAGAAGAAAAGTTTCAAGAATATGATAAAAAGTTTAGAGAATGCTTAGAAGATGATTTGAATACAGCAAATGCTCTTACTCTTCTTCATGAATTATTAAAAAGTGATGTTTCTGATAAGACAAAATATGCTTTGATTAAGTCTTGGGATACCGTATTATCATTAGATTTATGTAAAAAAGAAGAAATTGACGAAAACTTTAGAAAATATATATTAGAAAAGATTGAAGAAAGAAAAAAAGCAAAAGAAAATAAAGATTATGCTTTGGCAGATCAAATTCGAGAAGAATTATTTAATCAAAAAGTTGTTTTAAAAGATACAAGAGAGGGTACAAGTTTTGAAATTTTGCCTTAAAATAAAGTAAAGAAAGTGTAAAATCATTTTCTTTTTTTATGTGTCAAATTTTTAAAAGGCTTAGTGTAAAATCACTTGTCAATTAGAGTCACTTATGCTAATATAATATCAGTAGAGAAAGTAGGAGTTTATATGAAAAAAATGATTGTTTATTTGTTGGTGTTAGGACAAATTTTATCTTATTTTTTACCGATTTCGGTTTACGCGAAAGAGACGTATGTTGAACCTTTAATTGAAAACACAGAAGAACAACCTAAGGGTAATTTAGAAGTGGATTTGGAATTTGTTTTACCAATGAAAAATATGAAAGATTCTAATATCGAATTTGTATTATCGAGTGATTTTGGAAGTTATGTATTAGACTTTAATGGAATTACAGAGTCTATGAGTCGTAAGTTTCAAATGGGTTCAGTAAGTGGAAATGTAAATATTCATAAATATAACCATTTCGGTCATCCAATTAATGGAGAAAATGGGGATGATGTTGAATTCTATGCTGTGACATTTTACGGATTACCAGTAGGAAGTTATGATTTAGAGTTTAGAGGAATTGGATATGCTACAAAAAACATTTATGGTGTAAAGTTAGATAAATATTCAAAAAGAGTCACTGTAAAGAATTTATATGGGGGCTTTACAGTTGGAGATGTCAATAGTGATGAGAAAATTAATGAAAAAGATTTAAATGATATGTCACAGTTTATTCTGGAAAAGAAAAATTATGATGTCAATTATGATTTGAATCGTGATCAAAAAGTCGATATCTCTGATTTAACAATGATTTCACATGCTATTTATGGAGAAAAAAGTGAATTTGAAGTGAAAGATACTTCTGTTATTTTAAAAAGTGATGATTTGATTTTAAGCAAAGATTCTACAAAAGTGGATGGAAGTATTACTGATTTAATTTCAGGAATTGCTGGAGTACAAATTCATCCAAGAACTGGGGAAGAAATTAGTAAGGAAAATCCAGCTATCTTATCTTTAGAATTAAAAGAAGTTACTAAAATGCAAGAAATTCGTCTTGATGTTTCTGAAGAAAATACTCCAGAAGAAATGGAAATAGTGATTCTTGATGAAAATAATCAAGAACATGTTATTGAACATTCTTATACTTATTCTAAAGATCTTCATGCTTTTACGGATAAAGCCACTGATAATCAAATTGTGATTGATTTAGGGGAACAAATTGCTGTGAAAAAAGTAAGTATACGTATTACAAAATCTTCTAGTCATACTCTTGCAGATATTTCAAAAGTTGAATTTTTAAATAATGTTTATGAGGAAGTTCCAGATATGACTCCAGAAATTCCTAAAAATGTAAAAGTTGAAAGTGGAAGTAAGCAAGCTATTGTTAGTTGGGATAATATGCCAAATGTAACAGGATATGAAGTGACTTTAAATAAAGTTTTAAATGGAATTGATTCCTTTTTAGAAAGATATACTACAGTGGATACTTCTTTAGAAATTGTAGAACTTGATAATTATACCGAGTATAGTGTTACTGTTCAAGCAATTAATGGTTCTTGGAGAGGAACACCAAGTGATAAAATAGCTTTTATTCCAACACCAAATCGAATTCCACCAGCTGTTGAAAATGTAAGTTTAAAAGCAACTAGTTATGGATTTGATATTAGTTATAAAAAGATGAAAGATACAGTAAGTTATAATATTTATTATCGGTTAGAGACAGATAAAGAATTTACAAAAATTTCAGGTATTGAAGAAAATTCTTATTCTTTAAAGGGTTTGGTACAAGGAAAACGTTATGAAATTTATATTACAGGTACAAATGAGTTAGGAGAAGGTCCTAAATCTCAAACAGTTGCAGGTATTGTTAAAGAAAGTACATTCCCAGATATGAATCAGTATCGGTTAATCAATCGAGCAAAAGGTATTGGAGAACTTACGGAACATATTAGAAATGTTGAATATGGTATTAATACGGGGGATGCTTCCATGGAGGCTTTAGTTGATCATAACTTAGATACTTATTGGTATGTGAATACTTGGGATACTGGTGGATATAACTTAGGACATGGAGGTCCGAAGATTACTTTTGATAAAGAATATACCATGAATTATTTAGATATTTTACCTTTTGATGAATCTTGTTCTATTTTCTATGCAAGAGTTTGGTATAAAGATAGTGAAGGCCATTTAGTAGAAACAAAAGTACATGGACATCCACAAGGAATTACGGCTCCAAATGGACAAAAATATTATCGAATTACTTTTGATAAAGTAACAACTGATTATTTAGAAGTGAACTTTGCAAACTATTCTGCCGGAGACTTAAATATTTCTCTTCGTGAAATGTATTTCTATGAATATGATTCTTTAGAAGATGATGTAGATGCTTTATTTAAAGATTCCTTACACGTTGATTTAGTTGATGATGTGACAGAAAGTATGATTGAATCTTTAAGAACAAGAGCAAATCAAGTGGATAGTCAAAATTACTCTCATCCAAATAAAAACGCGATTTTATCAGAACTTGATTATGCATTAGAGTTATTAAAAGACGAGAAAAATGCTAAGGAAGCTGCTGCCAATGAAACAATAGAAGTTGATACAAGTATTTTCTATAATAATGATACTCAACTTGGATTTGCTTATAATACGAGTGATTTGCAACCTTTAGGAGTTGCTGTACAAGATGGCGATGAAATTATTGTTTATGTTGGTTCATCCGATAATAGAGTTCCTTATTTAGTTGTGACTCAATACTATGCTGAAGCAAGTGCTTGGCAAAAGAGTTATCCACTTAAGGCTGGAAGAAATGTTATTAAAATAGAAGGACTTACTGATTCCATTGATGCTCCACAAGGAGGAGCTCTCTATGTACAGTTCCCTTATTCTAATGCAGCTAGTACAAAAGCAAGTGTTAGGGTTCGTGGAGGTACAAAAATTCCAGTGTTAGATATTCATAAGGCAACTACAGAAGAAGAAATCACAGAAAAAATTAAAACTTATGTAGAAGAACTTACTCAATATGTTATAAAATTTAGAAGTGATTATCCTGGAGTGAATGAAAGACTTGCTGTTCTTAACTCTACAGATATTGTAACTAAATATGGAATGTATTCTGTTGCAGCAACGGCTACTTATGATGCTTTAAAAATTAAATCAAAAACAATAGATGGACAAGTTTCCACTCTTCAAAATTCTTTAAAAGCTTTTGATGAAATGATGGAACTCTTCTATCGTCAAAAAGGACTTGTGAATGATTATTCTGATAAAAATAACCGTTATCCAACTTCAAGAATTAATATTCGTTATATGAGAATGTTTGATGGAGCATTTATGTATGCAGGTGGTGCTCATATTGGAATTGAATATGATTCCATTGCGGGTTTAATGCAAGGAACTCCTGCAAAAGAAACTAATGGAGTCGTAGATACAAGTGGATACTTTGGTTGGGGTATTAGCCATGAGATAGGACACCAAATTAATCATAGAACCATTGCTGTGGCAGAAGTTACCAATAACGTTTATAGTTTACTTGCTCAAACAGCAGATGATGTGGATGCATCAAGGTTAGAAGCACAGTTTGATAATATTTATCAGAAAGTTACTTCTAATACCAAAGGAAAAGCTGCCAATGTTTTCACAACACTTGGTATGTACTGGCAACTACATCTTGCTTATGATGATAACAAAACATTTGGTGATACAGATTCTATTTATGCTAGAATGAATACACTTCTTAGAAATAAAACTTATACAGGAACGAAAGATGATATTTTAATTCAAGTAGCAAGTGAAGCTGCTAATAAAAATTTAATTTCTTTCTTTGAAGCATGGGGACTTACTCCAAGTGAGGAAACAAAGGCTTATGTGAGTTCATTTGAAGAAGAAACAAGAGAAATTCGTTATTTGAATGATGAGGCAAGAAGGTATCGCTTAAGTGGTGGAGAAGGTATTTCTAGTAACATTACAGTCACTGCTCAAATTGCTGAAGCGGATAGCCAAAATAAAAGATTCACTTTAAATTTTGAAGTGAGTGGGGAAGAAAATAAAATTTTAGGATATGAAATTAAAAGAAATGGTGTTGTGATTGGTTTCACAACTGAAAAAACATTTACGGATCATGTAGGGACTTTAAATAATAGAGCATTACATTATGAAGTGACTGCTTATGATAAACTTTTAAATAAAACAAATACTTATTCTTTAGAGGAAGTAAAAGTAAGTCATGATGGAAGTATTTCAAAAGCAGGATTTGACATTTTATCGAATTATATTTATAGCGATGGTATGAATGTAGAATTATTTGATCCTGAAAATGAAAAGATGGATTATAAAGCTTTAAAGGTAAATCAACTTATTGATGGGAATATTGAAACTGTCTTTGAAGGAAATACTTTGATTTTAGGAGATGAGTATAAAGGAAGTCCATATGTTATTATTGATATGAATAGCAATATGAGTATCGCAGGACTTAAGTATGTTTCTGGTGGAACACATCCAATTCAGAAATATGAAATTTATGTAAGTCAAGATAGAGAACATTGGACTTTAGCTAAAACGGGAGAATTTACTAGTGGTGAAAACATTGTTTACTTTGATAAAGAAGGAACCACTGGTGGAAACCAATTATGGACTTATCACGATATTGGTTATGTGAAAGTGGTAAGCACTAGTGATACATCAGGTATCAGTGGAGCTGAAATCGATATTATTGCTCCTCCAGGAGATAATATTGAACTTAGTGAAGTTTCAAAATTAAAAGAAGATTATCATTATGATAAAACGAATCCAAAAGCTGTTATTCCAGCAGGAAGTGTTCTATTTAGAGGAAACTATCGTGGAAATCCAGCCTTTAATGTTGGACTTATTGCAGATGCTAATGTCAACTTAGAAAATGGTGATTATAGCACTGATGTTTATGATGGAGACTTCTTTGCATTTGCTTCTCTTAATAGTGAAGGTAATGTTTATGAAATTGCTGATGGAACATGGATGTTTGCAATGACTCCTGAAGAGTATGAAAAAGTGGTTGGTAAAGATGTAAGAGCTGTGTTATTTAGAGTGAATGATGCAGAAACTAACGAAGGAGAAAGAGTGACATCTACTTCAATGAAAACCCATTTACCAAGTTATGAATCATTAACTGAATCTATAATAGAGGGAGGAAATTAGAAATGAAAAAATGTATTTTTGCTTTTCTTTCCTTCTTCTTCCTTGTTCCACTTGTTTTTGCCGAGACTTTAATAGATCAAGAAGTTTCTAATGGAAAAGTAAGTGTTGGAATTAAAACTGACCAAGGTTATATAGATGCTTTTGAAGCAGAAATTAAAGTTTCTGATAATGTTACCATAGAGAATTTTACTTGGGATAATTTTTTAGATACTATGGCTGAAAAGAATATGGATATCTCTGATGATAAGAAAACCATTCATTTTGTGGTGAGCGCAAAAGCCTCAAATATTTTGTTAGCTTCTAAAACAATTACTTTAGGTGTTTTGGAAGTAACTTCTGAACAAGATGCTGATTATAGTTTCAACTTAACTAAATTTTCTTTTACGGATTTAGAAAAGAAAACAGTAGAGGCAACAAAACTTAATCAAAGTGAAAAACAATATCATGTAATTGCAACAAAAAAGGAAGAAGAACAACCTAGTACGCCATCTGAACCAGAACCAAGTACACCTGGTACTCAAACACCTGAAGAAGAACCGAGTAATCCAAGTACTGAAACTCCAGAAGAACAGCCAAGTAATCCAGGTACTCAAACTCCAGAAGAACAACCAAATAGTCCAAGTGAAAATGTGAATGAAAATGAAAGTCCATCTCAAAAACCAAGTGGAAGTACTTCATCAAGTTCTAATGGAGGTTGGACTTCAAGTAATGGCAGTTCTTCCCAAAGTGGAAATTATGTAGAACAAGATAATACAAGTTCGAATGAAGAAACAGCAAATGATGAAGAAGAGGAAGATAAACAAGAAGAAAAGCCTAGTTCTTCTAGTACAAATAAAGAAGATAAGAATGACAAAGATAAAGACAAAGAAAATAATAATAAAGTTATAGAAGAAACAAAAAATATGAATCAAGCTATACTTTTATATATTACTCTTGGTGGTATTGCCCTTTGTATTGTGATTCTACTTATTGTATTTTTGGTAAGAAAAAGATAAAATATCTTTAAAATAATTAGAAATTTCAAAAAAATTATTTTTAACCACTATATTAAAAAAATATCAAAAAAGCATTGACTTTAGTGGGGGGGGGGGGTTATGATAGAATGGACCTATAAGATAGAAAGTAGGTTCATTTTTATATGGAAAGAAAGAAAACAAGTTTATTAATTATAGGATTATGTGCATTTATATTAAGTGTAGTAGGAATTACTTATGCGTTTTGGATGTTAACTCTTTCCCAAACAGATGAAAATAATATTGCATCCAGTTGTTTTGAAGTAACATTAACGAAAGAGGGAACAGGAATTCATTTAGATAAAGCTTATCCAATACTAGATAGTGATGGGGAAGCATTAGAACCATATACATTTACGATTACAAATACATGTGAAGCTTATGCAGGATATCAAATCAATTTAGAATCATTAAGTAAAAGTGATGGAGCTACTATTCCAGACAGTGACAGGTTAAAACCAGATTATTTAAAAGTAAAAATCAATGAAGTAGGTACAGAGGGAATCATAAGCATTTTAAAAGATAATGATGTTGTTACCAAAACATTAGATGATGCTTATGAATCTCATAAATTAATGACAGGATATTTAGGACCAAGTAAATCAAAAGATTTTGAATTCAGATTATGGTTAGATGGAGCATTAACCATGGAAGATGTAGATGCTATGAATAAAACATTTGTAAGTAAGATTACAGTTACAGCAAGTTATTTAGAAGAAGAAAAAGTGCCACCAACAGTCGATTTAGAATTAGCATTATGTGAAAATACTATAACAGCAACAGGAACAGCAACACCAAGTGGAGATAAAAGTATCGAAAAATATGAATTTAAAATAGATAATGCAGAAAAATGGGAAGACAATAGTGGAAACAATACAAAGCAATTTACAGTAGAAGCCTCAGAAAAACATACTGTAGGTATGAAAGTGACAGATAGTAATGGAATAACAAGTGAAGTTACTAAAGAAATACAACAAGAAACAGTCAATATTTATGGAAGGGATATTCCTGTTACTTCATGTGGAGATGGCTTATATGAGGTAGAACATAATGATTTAAATTCTGTTAGTGAAGAAGGTGGAATTTTAGCAAGTGATTTAGAGGGCTGGAAGAAAGCGGAATATCGATATGCAGGAACAAATGTAAATAACTATGTATGGTTTAATTGTGGACCAGATGCAAGTTCAGGAGAAACATGTGAGAAGTGGCGAATTATCGGTTTAGTTAATGTAAAAACAACGAATGGAATAGAACAAAGAATAAAAATTATAAGAGATGAAAGTATAGGAGATTACAGTTGGGATTATAAACCAAGTGGAAAAGGAAGTTCAACAAGTAGTAATGGAAGTAACGACTGGACTGATAGTCAGCTCATGGAAATGTTAAATGATGGATATTATAACTCTTCTTCCAATGTGTCTTGCTATAAAGGAAATAGTTCTTCTACCACATGTGATTTTACAAGTACTGGATTAAAAGGAACAGAAGAAGAGTTAACCAAAAAAATGATAGATAAAGAAATTATATGGAATCTAGGAGGAACAGAAATTTACGCAACTTCAAGTAATGGATTAGTAACTCATTGGTATGGATATGAAAGAGGAACAACAGTACAAAGTGGTAGACCAACAGAATGGCAAGCAAGCAATACAGGAAGGGCATCTTCAGAAACTACAAGTGGAAAAAAACTTGACTCTAGTTTATTCCGAGGTGTAGCACTTCCTTATCCAAGCGATTATGGTTATGCAACGTCGGGAAGTAACAGTGGAAAGACAAGAGATGAATGTATAAACGATACATTCTTATACAGTTATAATAGTGATAGTGGATGTTATGAAAAAGATTGGTTAAAACCAGAAAGTGGGTATATGTGGACGTTATCGCCGAATTCGTCTACCTCCAACCGTGTGTTCTATGTGGATTCGGAAGGGTATGTCGACAACTCCTACTACCGCGTCTTCGGCTCCAACGGTGTGTGGCCTGCCCTTTATCTGTCATCGAAAGTGAGCATCTCAGACGCAACAGGTGATTCAGAATATCCATTGGGATCTGAACAAAATCCGTTTACTTTGATTATGGAAGGATGATATGATCCTTAGTGGCAAGTTTTGTAAATACGTAATACTATAATGAATCTAATAGAGTAAAGAGTAATTTCTTTACGCTTTCACTATGCGTATATAAAGTGTAAATCAAATGACTTAAAATTATTAAAAATGTAAACAATATGTAAAATTTTTAATTTTTTTAAAGAAATTTGCCTCAAAAAAAAGGAAATTGGATATTTTTTTTGTATATATACATAGAAGGATATTTTTGATTCTTTTAAAAATGTACTTCTTAGAAAGGAGAAAATCCTCATGGAACAAGAAACAGTATCTTTCGTACCACTTACCAATGATATTCTTTTTAAAGAAATGTTTGGAAGAGCTAAACATGCTTTTATACTAGAATTTTTCTTAGAACTTTTTCTTCGTTTAAAAAGAGGAACTTTAAAAGGAAAACTAAAATTCCAAATGGAGTGTACTTTGGAAAAAAGTAAATATCAAGATAAGAACAGCAGAGGAGATAATTTGATTATCATGGATGATAAAATCATAGATTTAGAAATGTTCTCTAACTTCGATTATGAAGATTTATGCAAAGTACTCTTTTATACTTCTAGAGTGTATGGAACATCCCTTGATAGTGGATCATTCTATCAAGATGCAAAACCACTTATAAGTATCAATATTATCGATCATGTAGCAAGTAACAAGTTGCTATTTGAAGACTTTGAAAGTAAGTATGGATTTTGTTATCAAACACACAGGTTAAGTAATAAAATCACAATTGTATTCATAAGACTTGATATTTTAAGAGAAATCCCTTATAATGAAGATGAAAGTGATTTTGTAACATTTATGAGATTTGTTGGAGCAAAGTCTAAAGAAGAACGAGAAAAATATGCGAAGAAAGGTGGAGAAATTCTTATGAGTACAAACAGATTAATTGAAAAATTCATGAATGATGAAGAAGCCAATGAGATGTTTAGCATGGAAAACAAAATCAAAGAGACAGGAATGAGTATTGGACGTGCTGAAGGTTCAACAAATGAAAAAACTTCTATTGCTCAAAAAATGTTAAAGAGAAATTGTGATTACTCATTCATTTCTGAAATGACAGGGCTTAGTACACTAGAGATTGAAACACTTCAACAGAAGTTGATCACAACTTAATTAGTTTGAGAAAAGCGGAGAAATTCTTATGAGTACAAACAGATTAATTGAAAAATTCATGAATGATGAGGAAGCCAATGAGATGTTTAGCATGGAAAACAAGATTAAAGAGACAGGAATGAGTATTGGACGTGCCGAAGGACGTGCTGAAGGTTCAGCAAACGAAAAAACTTCTATTGCTCAAAAAATGTTAAAGAGAAATTGTGATTACTCATTCATTTCTGAAATGACAGGGCTTAGTACACCAGAGATTGAAACACTTCAACAGAAACTAATAACAACGTAGTTTTATCATCAACTAAATGTAACTTGTCTTTGGACAAGTTTTAAATTTGTTTTGTTTTCTCCCTTTTTATAATTTACATTTGGGGGATTTTCTGTTATTATTATAGGTATAAGGGAAAGAATAAAAGAGAGGTTGATCTTTTATGCAAAAAGATATTATTCAAAAAATAGAATTATTAGTAGAAATGACAGATACCAATAATCATTATGAATCTTTAAAAGAAGAGTTAGATGTATTGGAAAAAGAAATTGAGACTCAAAAAAGTAAGATTTCAAGATTAAAAAAATCAATGTCAGATAGTAAATATATGAATGCTAGTGATAGGATTATTGATGAGAATATTAAGATTGGTTTAGAAAATAAAATTGAATCTTATGAAAAAGATTTAAGTGATGTATTAGCTGAAATTGAAAAGGTGTCACAAGAAGAAGAAGATTTCCATCAAATGGTTTTAGATTTAGAAAATGAAATTAATACGTCAAAACATTTCTTAGAATCTTTAGAACTTAAAATTAAAACAATTGGGAGTAAAGATAAATCTGTGTATTCTTTCTATGAAGATTTGATAGATACAACAACGAAAGAAATTAAATCTAATGATACAAGATTACAAGTCAAAACAAAAGCTTATGAACAAGTGAAAAAACGTTTAGAAAGTTATGGACAAAAAAGATTTGAATTAGAAGAAAAAATTACTAAAAATAAAGCTAAATTAGAAGATACTGTTGCTATGCTTGAAGATTCTGAATCTTATATCGATGTAAAAGCAAAAGACAGAGATACAAAGATGTTAGAAGATTATGAAGCTGAATTGGAACATGATGAAAAAAGAAGATTAGAAATTATTACAGATCCAGCTTATATAGGACATGAAGCTATTGCTTTATTAATGGAAGAAGATAGTACGGGATGTTTAGATAAAATAAAAGAATTAGTAACTCTTGTTTTAGCAAAACCTTATATGGATTTCCGTTATGAAGAATTGGATGAAATATTAGAAAATGCCATTCAAAAAAGAGATGAATTTGCCAATGCTATTGATGGAAAAAGATATGATGGAAATGATAACAAAGTTATTGCTGATAGAATTGAATATCTTTATGATTTAGTAGAATCTAGAAAAAATGAAAAAGAAGCTTTAGAGAAAAAGATTCGTGAGATGGATGTTAGTGAAGTTCAAAAACTTATGAGTAAGATTAGTGATGCGAAAACTTTAAGAGATACTTTAAAAGTTGATATTGATGAATATAAAAAAGTCATGGAAGAAAATAGTGAATATAAAACTCCTAAGAAAAAAGCAAGTTTAAATGCAGCTTTCCATCGTAAATGTGATGAATTAGATCAAGTAAATGAAATTATCGCGTCTTATGAACAAGATTTAGAAGATTTAGTTGAAAAATCTAAAGAACTCGAAAGTGTGACTTTAGATCATATTACGAAAGATATCAAAGAAAGAGAAAATGAAATTAAAAAATATGAAAAATTAAAATATATGGAAACAAGTGCTAATGATATCTTGGCAATAGAAAAAGATAAGAGTGAGTTAAAAAAATTATCTGATGAAGTTGGACTTATTGAACATCGTAAAAAATATATGAAAACTCCAAATGAAATTTATGATGAAATTCAAATTGCTATTACAGCGGATGCAGCACCTGTGGCTCCAGAAGTTAAAGAAGAGGCAGTCAATTTAAATGATTATCGGATTGAATCATTAGAAGATGAAGAACCACTGGAAGAAGAAATTCCAGTTATAGAAGATGTTCCAGTCATTCAAGAACCTGTTGTAGAAGAAATACTAGAAGAATCTGAAGAAAAGATAGAAAACGAAGATGAGATCATAGATAATGAAGATGCTCCAATTAGTTTAGATGATTATGTTTTCCCTCCAAGAGTGAGTACACCAACAGAAGAAGATGATGTAAGATATGCAACACCTAGCTTAATGAAAGTTGTAAGTGTTGAACCCATTAATGATGAACAAGAAGATAGTATCCCAGAACCAGTAAGTACTGAATCATTAAAACCTGATGATTTTATGGTGAATGATGAATTTGAAGATACAGATTATATTAGTTTTAATGAATTATTGGAGGAGGGTATGAAAGATGGAAATTAAAGTAAATACCATTATTACTCTTGAAAATGGAGAAAAATATGTTGTTTTAAATGAAACGATGTATCAAAACAATAAATATTATTTAGTGATGGGAATGGATGAAAATAAAGAAGTTATTCAATCGAAAGTTGCTATTTTTGAACAAGTAAAAATTAATGAAGATGTGTATGTGGAAAAAGTAAATGATTCTAAACTTATTATTGAACTTACAAATTTATTAAAGAGTCAAATTGAGTAAAATTCATTTACTTTTTTTATGCTTTTTGATACAATTAGGTTGTTATGGAGGTAATGAAAAATGGAATTAAAAGGTAGTAAGACAGAAGCTAATTTAATGGCTGCTTTTGCTGGAGAAAGTCAAGCAAGAAATAAATATACTTACTATGCAAGTAAAGCAAAAAAGGAAGGATATGAACAAATTGCAGCAATTTTTGAAGAAACTGCAAATAATGAAAAAGAACATGCTAAATTATGGTTTAAACAATTACATGATGGTGATGTTCCTGATACATTAACCAATTTAAAAGATGCAGCAAGTGGAGAAAACTATGAATGGACAGATATGTATAAGAACTTTGCTGAAGTTGCTAAAGAAGAAGGATTTAATGAAATTGCTTATCTCTTTGAAAGCGTAGGCGAGATTGAAAAACATCATGAGGAAAGATTCTTAAAACTTGTTGATAATATTGATAACAATTTAGTGTTCCAAAGAGGAGAAGAAAAAGTTTGGATTTGTCGTAATTGTGGACATATTTATGTTGGAGAAAAAGCTCCTCAAGTTTGTCCTGTATGTAAACATCCTCAAGCTTATATGGAAATTAAAGCAGAAAATTATTAAGAAAAATAAATTAGGGTTAGAAATAATCCTTTTTATTTATTGAAGTAAATAAAAATTCAAAAGTGTATTGTTAAATTTTATGTGATTTGAAAATTTATGGAAAAAATGAAAGAATTTTGTTATACTATAAGAAGAATAGAAGGTATGATTATGGATAAGAAGAAAATGTTGATTTTAGTTGGTGGTGTGGTTCTTATTGTTTTGGTGATTGTATTAATGGTTGTATTTGTTATTAGGAAACCAAATCAATCAAATAATCATCCAGAAGAATCTATAGGAGATGATCATACTATTCAATCTGTTGAACCAGATCAAGCTATGGATATGTATGAAGAGACTACAAAAACTTGTGATGGTGTCCTTGTTTGGGATTTACAAGTTGGAGATTCTGTGCCAATCAATGATATGAATGCTGTAAGTGGAGCATGTCAAAAAGATCATTATTATTCTAAAATGATTGGATATACTTATGATTTGGAAAATAATGTTATTATTCATGTTAATGTTTTAAAAAATGAAGAAGGAAAGTTGTATAAATTAGATCATACTTTTGTGGATGATTATTCTGAAGAAACTTTAGATACTTCATTAAATTTTGGTACTACTTATGAGTATGTATATCAAAAAGATGGAGATGCTTATAAACTTATTCGAGTGCAATTAATGATTTCTGCTCATGAAAATGAAAATATAGAAGAAAATAATTAGACTTTAAAGTCTTTTTTTATTTGAAATTTTCATGTATAATAATTTTAAGAGGGTGATAACATGAGACTTGAATTAAATATAATGAATATACTTCTTATGATTTTTTCAACATTTGTTTTTAGTTTAATATTAGTGCCTATTTTTAAAAAAATTGCTTTTCATATTGGAGCCATTGATTATCCAAATGCAAGAAGACTCAATAAAGTTCCAATGCCAACGATAGGGGGACTTGCTGTTTTCTTTTCATTCTTATTAGGATATATGATTTTTGGTAGGGGTTCTACAGAGATGTTGGCTATCTTAATTGCAAGTTTTGTGATTTTATTTGTAGGCATGATAGATGATATTAAACCTATCAGCGCAAAGTATCAGTTTATTGGACAGTCTATTGCTATTTTTATTATTATGTTTTATGGTAAAATTGTGGTGGATGAATTTACTGTTTTAGGACTTCATTTAGTTTTTCCAATGCCTTTTAATTATTTATTTACTTGGGCTTTTATGCTTGGTATTATTAATGCGATTGATTTATCAGATGGGATGGATGGACTTTCTAGTGGGATTTCGATCATATTTTTCCTTACTGTTTTGGTGATCGCGATGATGCTTCATCTTGCTGGAAATATCGATACAACCATTGCTATTTTAATGATTGGGGCTTTGCTTGGCTTTTTGGTTTATAATTTTCCACCAGCTAAGTTATATATTGGTGACTCTGGAAGTAATTTTATGGGACTTATGGTTGCTGTCACAGCTTTATATGGATACAAAGTAGCAACATTTACTTCTTTATTAATTCCACTTGCTATTCTTGCTACACCGATTTTTGATGTTTTGTTTTCGATTTTAAGAAGAAGTTTACAAAAGAAAAATCCATTTACAACACCTGATAAAGAACATTTACATCATCAACTTTTAAAAATGAAATTTTCGACAAAGGCTTCTTTAGCTGTGATTTATACGATGAACTTAGGTTTTTCCTTTGCAACCATTCTATATTCTTTAGGGTATCTTCGTTATTCTTTCATTTTGTATATTGCTTTGATGGTTGTCTTTTTGTTCCTTGTTTTACAAACAGATATTTTATTTCCACATCGACATGTTAAAGACGAGAAAAAGTAGGTGGATTTTATGAAAACGGGGATTATCATTTTAAATTATAATGATGCTGAGAATACAATAAAAATGATTGAGCAAATTAAGGAATATACTTGTTTAGACAAAATTGTCATTGTGGATAACCATAGTGGGGATGATTCTGTAGAGAGACTTAAGCCATTTGAAAATGAAAAAATTGTTTTGTTAGAAGCAAATGAAAATCAAGGATATGCATCTGGAAATAATTTGGGACTTAAATATTTAGAAGACTATGACTTTGTTTTTATTTCTAATCCTGATATTATTGCTGATGAGAGTGTTATGGAAGAACTTCTTCTTGATATGAAAAAAAATCCTAAGTTGTCTTTTTTAGGGCCTAAAATTTTAGAGAATGGAACTATTTCTCGAGGTTGGAAATTACCTACTTATGGAGTTGAAGTGTTATCTACAATGAATTATGTTCATCGATTTGCTAAAAAACTTCAAAAATATTCTCAAGAGTATTATCAGGAAAAACTAACACTGGTTGAAGTTATCTCGGGCTGTTTCTTTTTAGCAAGAATGAAAGATTTTAAGAAAATACATTATTTTGATCCAAATACATTTTTATATTATGAAGAAAATATTATTGGAAAGAAATCCAAAGAAAAAGACCTTCTTACAATGGTCGATACTAGTGTGAGTGTTGTTCATGAGTATTCCCAAAGTGTGGATAAGTCTTTAAAGAAAATAGCAAGATATAAAATTTTAAAACAAAGTATGTTTTATTATGAGGAAACTTACAATCATATTGGACTTATAAAGAAATCTTTTTTAAAAATTGTATATGGATGTAGTTTAGCTGTTTCCTATCTTACTTTTTGGATATAAAGTAACTTAAGATGAATAAAAGTAGGTTGCAAAGCATTTTTGAAAAAAGGTTAGATACTGGAAGAAAAGTAATTAGTAAATAAGTGAATAATAAGTCAAAACTTAAGTAGATACATTTCCAAAGATAATATTTTTTTGGAGGTTTGATATTAGCAAGTAAGTGAAAAATTTTTTCTATTACAAATGTGGATAAGTAGGCAAGAAGGATACTTAAGAAGAGATTTTGGCTTTGATAGAATACGAGAAATAAGAAAACGTTTATAAGTATTTCTAAAATTCCTATTTGGCCTTTTTCAATTTTGCTTATATATTTATTTAGATAACTTGTATGGTTTGTTTCTTTGATGTAGTCTTCTAAGGAATCTATAAAATGTTTGGTATTTGATTTGAATGGTTTTGGCTTAAATGTTTTACTTTGTTCTAGAGCTTTACTTAAATCTTTTACATCCTCAATGGCTATAATATAGGAAAGACTTGCAAATTCTTTTAATATTTGAAGTTGATGATTATTCGTATGTTCTTTATATTCTTTTTTTCTTGGGACAGCAATAATCTTTTTATTTTGTTTTATTCCTTCTAAAATAGAACCAACACCACCATGAGTAATGAGTAAATCACAGTCTTTCACTAATTTTTTGAATTCTTCAGTACTTACTAAATCTAGCATTTTCATATATTTAGAAGAATATTTGGTGTAGCCGCGTTGAACAATCACTTCTTCTTGGATGTTGCCATTTTTTATTTCTTTTTCAATTTGTCTTAATAATCTTGGGAACTCTTTGTCTTGCGTTCCTAATGTAACGAATATCATTAATAAATCCACCCTTCATAAACTCCATTTGGATAAAGCTCTTTCATCGACTTCCACTGAATGATGAAACGACTCGCGATTGGATAGATAAGTCTTCCTGTAATGGTTTTGGTGGTGAGATTTGCAAGTGTTTCAATATAGATAATATGACTTCCAAAAATCTTACCAATGTAACACATCGGTCCTGCTGTATGAACACCAGTTGTGATAATATAATCTGGTCTGATTCGAAAATAAAGAAATAAGCTTTTGAAACAGTTGTAGAGGAACTTAAAAGGATAGGTGAGTTTATGGTCTTTGGTGCCATAGACTAAATAGGACACTTTATGTTTGTATTTTTCTTTTAGATAAAGATTTGATTTGGTTTTCTCTGTAATGAGAGAAAAATCATAATGAGAAAACATAGGTTCTAATTGCATTAATTCGGATAAATGTCCTCCAGTAGATGCGATGAATAAAACTTTTTTCATTTGTTATTCTCCTTTCAATAACTCAAACCATTCTTTTTGGATTTTGTCTTTCGTATATTTAGATGCTGTATTTTGGCAATTTTCTATCATTTGTTTTCTGTTTTTTTCTTCCATTAAAAATTTTATTTTTTGAATGTATTCTTCTTGATTTCTTTCATTCACTAAAAAGCCATTTTGGTTATTTTCAATGATTTCACAAGCTCCTTCGGCAGAGGAAAAAGCGATGCATGGAATTCCATAACTCATGGCTTCTAATAAAACAATACCAAAGCTTTCGGTGTAAGATGTCATTAAATAAATGGAACTTTGTGAGAGTAAATGATTGATGTATTCTTTGTTTTGGAAACCATGAAGAGTGATTTGATTTTCTAAATGTGATGCTTTGATTTTTTCTTCTAATGTCTCTCGTTCTGGACCATCACCAATGATATGAAGATGCCAATCTGGGTATTTGGCTCCAATTTTAGAATAAATATCGATTAAATCTTGATAACCTTTTTCTTTGGATAAACGCCCGATGGAAATCATATTTTTTTGAGTTAATGAAGATGGTGTCTCTGGAATATTATCAATGATATTTGGAATAAAGATGCACTTTGGTTTTACAAGGGGTTCATAAAGTTTTAAAATACCTCTGGATACTAAAACAAAGGCATCTATATTTTGAACACTTTTGACAATTTTGTTCAAATATTTTTGATTTCCGTGAGGATGATTATGTTCCCAGGCAATTTTAATCGTGTCATGACCATATTTACCAAGTAGAGTATTTAGAAAGTCTCTTGTTGAAATGATGTAATCTTGGTTTGTTTCTTTTAAATAGGTTTTGATGACTTTTTTTCTTTTGGTGTACATGGTCATTCCATTCCAACCATCTTTTAGAAAAGTCAAAAATTTTCCGTGTTTGAAATAATCTTGATAAAGAGATTTCCATAATTTTATAAAGTGAAAGTGTAGAAATAATAATTTGTATTTTTCTACTTTTTTTGGTAAATCGCTTTCAATGAAATAAGTGACTTTAACTTTTGGATTGATTTCAAAAGCTTCTTTGGAAGCTAGTTTATAAATGCAAGCGATTTCAACCTTGTAAGACTCACAGAGAATGTTTGCAAGTTCGACAATGGATTTTTCAATTCCACCATAGCTTAAATGTAATGATAATATTGCTACTTTTTTCATAGCATCACCTGAATAAATTATACATAAGAATTATTTTTTTTGCAATGTTTGTAATGGAAGGGTGTAGTAAAATTAAATTTTTTTAATAGGGTTATTTCACGCTTAAAAAATTTTTAAAAATTTTAGTAGCATTTTTCGCGATTTTATGTTATTCTTTAATTGACTTTTTTATTTAAAAACACAATTTTATTTTTTACTGGATGTGAGCTCGATTTGAAATCGGGTTTTTCTGCGTGTCCAAAGAAGTGGAGGGATTTAAGATGGATAGCAAAGAACTACAATTTGAAAAAGAACATTTAAAAGAGACTAGTCAACTTCTAGATGAAAAGATTGCCTCTTTAGGAGAGCATATATTTGAATCGAAAGAGAAAGCTCAAGAATTTTCTAGGTATGTATGGGAAAATAAGGGGGATATGGATGTTCAAGAATTAAACAGTGTAAGAACCTCTAGTGAGATGGAAGCAAAAAGAATGTTTGATGAAAGAAATTATTTTAAGAAATTAATGAAAATTCAAAATTCTCCTTATTTTGCTTCCATTCAGTTTCAAGAAGAAGGGGCTTCAGAGCAAAATATTTATATTGGAATGACTTATCTTAAAAAAGATGAACTTACAAACATTATTTATGATTGGAGAGCACCAATATCCAGTTTGTTCTATGATTATGAAGTTGGGGATGCAAAGTACGTCGCTCCAGAAGGTATTATTCAGGGAAACTTAAAAAGAAAAAGACAATATAAAATTGAAAACAAAGAGTTAGTTCGAGTTTTCGATAACTCTTTAAATATTAATGATGAAATGTTACAAGAAGTGCTAGCTGAAAACTCAAATGAAAAAATGAAGAATATTGTGAATACCATTCAACAAGAACAGAACCAAGTGATTCGAAATGTGAAAGATAAAAACTTAATTGTGCAAGGAATTGCCGGGAGTGGAAAAACAAGTGTTGCCTTACATCGAATTGCTTTTTTACTTTATAAAATACCAAATCTTACAAGTGAAAAGATTTTGATTTTCTCACCAAACCAAATATTTACAGAATACATTTCTAATGTTTTACCGGAACTTGGAGAAGAAAATACTGTACAAACAACGTTTCATGATTATTTAAAGAAACTTATTACGGAATATAAATCCGTAGAAACATTCATTCATTTCTTATCTCGTTATTATCAAGAGGAAAATGTGAATCAAGAATTAGTGAGATATAAACAAAGTAAAGAGATTATACACGATATGGAAGAATATGTGAAATACTTAGAGAATAGTATGTCTTTTCAAACTGGTTTTGTGGAAAATCATGTTTATGAATATCAGCCTCAGGAACTGAATCAACTCTTTCATGAAAAATATCAAAATTTTCCGTTCTTTGAAAGAATAGAAGAAATGGCTTTAAAATTTAGTGAAATGAATTATCGCGGGAAAAGTGGAAAGAAAAGTACGTATCAAAAATTATTATTAGAAAGCATGGGGATTAAAAAAGATTATATTTTTTTCTTAATCGATTTTTATCAAAGTCCTTATTTTCATGGAGAAATGAGTGAAGAAGAACTTAAACAGTTAAAAGATAAAAAAGAAATTTATTATGAAGATGCGCTGATATTCGTTTATTTAAAAGGACTTTTAGAAGGATTTTATTACGATAAATACATGGAACAAGTTGTGATTGATGAAGCTCAAGACTACAATTATTTACAATATAAAATTTTAAGTAAAATATTTAAGAAAGCATCGTTTACGATTTTAGGAGATATTCATCAAAATATTAATCCTTATTATCATTATGAATCTTTGGATGAATTAAACTCTTTATGGAATAGTCATTATATTGAACTCAATAAAACTTATCGTTCGAGTGAAGAAATTATTGAATATACAAATCATATTTTAGGATTATCTCATGTAAGTGCGATTCGAAAGAATAGTTATCAACCTGTTTTAATTCATAAAGAAAGTGATTTAGAAAAAGATATTGAATACTTAAAAGGAAAATACAAAAATACAGCAATAGTAACTAAAGATGAAAATACTTCGAAAAAAGTTTATGAACGATTAAAGAATACATTTTCTATTTCTTGGGTTACTGCCGAGAGTAAAGAATTTTCTAAAGATCTTCTTGTGATTCCTGCTTATTTAGCAAAGGGACTTGAGTTTGACTCGGTGATTGTTTATCAAGATGAAATGTCTTTTTATGAAGAGAATGAAAAAAACTTATTATATGTTGCTTGTACAAGAGCTCAACATGAACTGATTATGTATGAAATAAAATAGAGAAAGTTTGATATCTTTTTCGATATTTGTTATACTAATGATAGATAGTTTTGAGGTGATTTATGAAAAAGGTGCAAAAAGACTATGCTATAAAGATAGAAGGGGTTACAAAGTCTTTTAAAGTTTACTATGATAAAGCAAGTACATTAAAAGAAAGAATTGTTTTTTGGAAGAAAAGAAATCAAAGTGAGCTTTTTACAGCTTTAAAAAATATTGATTTAACGATTGAAAAAGGGGAGACTGTTGGACTTATTGGTGTTAATGGTTCTGGAAAAAGTACTCTTTTAAAATTAATGACTAAAATTATATATCCCACAAAAGGAAGGATTGAGACTGTTGGAAAGCTTACGAGTTTGTTAGAACTTGGAGCTGGGTTTCATAATGATTTTACGGGAAGAGAAAATATTTATTTTAATGCTTCGATTTTTGGACTTACAAAGAAAGAAATTGATGCTAGAATTGATGATATTATTGAATTTTCGGAACTTGGAGAATTTATTGATAATCCAGTAAGAACATATTCCTCTGGTATGTATATGCGTCTTGCTTTTTCCATTGCCATTAATGTTGATGCAGAAATCCTTTTAATTGATGAGATTCTTGCGGTAGGTGATCAACATTTTCAAGAGAAGTGTTTTAATAAATTAAGAGAACTTAAGAAAAGTGATAAAACCATTGTGATTGTGAGTCATGATTTAGGAAATATTGAAAACTTGTGTACAAGAGCGGTTTGGATTCATGAAGGTGTGATTCAAAAAGATGGATTACCAAAAGACGTGATTAAAGAATACTTAAAGAAGTGTGGGTGATAAAATGAATCTATTTAAAAATTTATATCAATATCGAGAATTATTAAAGACCAATGTTCAAAAAGAAATACGTGGAAAATATAAGGGCTCTTTTTTAGGAATTCTATGGAGTTTTGTAAATCCTTTGTTAATGGTCTTAGTGTATTCCTTAGTATTTTCCTTTGTTATTAGAATGGATGATGAAAAGAGTTATGTTCTATTCTTAATTGTCGCGATTATTCCTTGGAATTTCTTTACTTCTTGTTTAACTAGTGGAACCAATTGTATTTGGATTAATGGAGGAATTATTAAGAAAGTGTATTTTCCAAGAGAAGTTTTACCTGTTAGTGTTGTTACAGCTGGACTTATTAACTTCTGTATTTCGTTAATTATTGTGTTCATTTTTTTGCTTTTTGGAGGAATAGGGTTTAGCATTCAAATTTTATGGTTACCACTTTTTGCTATTTTGCAATACTTATTTACTTTAGGACTTATGTTTCTCTTTAGTTCTATTAATGTGTATGTAAGAGATGTGGAGTACATCGTCAATTTTGTTGTGACTTTACTTTTTTATGGAACACCGATTCTTTACAAAACTACGATGTTTCCAGAAAGCGTAAGATGGATTTTATATCTTAATCCTATGACACATTTTATTGAATCTTATCGTGATATTTTATATTATCAAGTGGCACCTAATTTTTCTTCTATTTTATATCTCATTGGAGTTGTTATCATCTCTTTAATACTTGGGTATACTGTGTTTAGAAAATTAGAAAAAGGTTTTGCAGAGGAGGTATAGCAATGAAAAAATGTGATATTATAATTCCTGTTTATAAAGCACCTGAATGGGTAAAGTTATGTGTTTATTCACTCATGGTGAATACAGATGAAAAAGAAATTAATAAAATTTATTTAATTAATGATTCGGATGATCCTTATACAATACAATGTTTAAAAAACTTAACTCAAAAATATAAAAAAATTGAGTTTATACAAAATGAAAAAAATCTTGGTTTTATTAAAACAGTGAATAAGGGATTAAGTTTAAGTGAGGCTCCTTATATTTTACTTTTAAATACGGATTGTCTTGTTACGAAAAATACGATTCATAAACTTATGAATCATATGGAAAAAGATTCTCAGATTGGACTCATTTGTCCTATTTCTAGTAATGCTGCGAACCTCACTTTAGATCTTTTTCCTGGATTTCATTTTTCTATGATGAATGAATTATTAGAAAAAAAATTTTTGGGTCAAACTTTTGACGCTTGTACTGTAGTAGGAAATTGTTTGATGATTCGAAAAGAATGTAAAGAAAAAGTCGGTTTCTTAGATGAAATTTATGGTATGGGTTATGGAGAAGAAACAGATTATCAATTTAAAGCTATGGAAAAAGGATTTACAGCAAAAGTAGCTATTGATACCTATGTTTTTCATAAATCTGAAGTATCTTTTGGTACTTCTAAGGAAAAACAACAAAGATTAGAAAAGAATCGTCAAATCTTTTTTGATAGATGGAAAGAACAATATGATAAAGAATTAGAAAGATATCAAAAAAATGATCCTATTCAATATATCAAACAAAATATTACAGAAGAAGATAAACAAATAAAATTGGATTTTGCTTTTTATTTAAATACAATTTTACAAAATGCTGGGGGTGTCCATGTTATTGTTGATTTAACAAATTATTTAGCTATTCATAATTGCAAAGTAAATATTTTATATGATGTTTTAGGAGAATACAAAGAAATTATGTTATTCGCACCTATTAAAACTTTGGATTTTCCTCAAAACTTTCAGTGTAAAGAATTAATATCAACACTTTGGATTTCTACTTTCTCGGCACATAGATTGGCTGAAAAGTTAAATTGTAAATTGATCAATTTTGTACAAGGATATGAATTCTATTTTGAAAATGGAAGTCAATTTGGAAAAGTAGAACTTAGTTATAAACTTACGAATGGGTTACTCACTATTTCTCATTATTTACAAAAAGAATTAAAAGATGTATATCAAAGAGATGCTTATGTAATATCAAATGGAATTCCTTATGATTTAATTCATCAAGAAAAAGAAGCAAAAGATATAAACAAAATTCTTCTTGTTTTACGTGGAAATATTATGAAAGGGGATTGGCTTAGTCTTGATATTTTAAAAAAATTGGATTCTTTAAAGAAAAAATATGAAGTTACTTTACTTTATATGAATGATTCCCTTAGTTTTCCGTCCTTTAAATCTTTAAAAGTAGAAAAAATTAAAGGACCTGTGAGTCGATTAGAAATGTATCAATTGTTTCAAAATGCAGATCTTTATATTGACACTTCTTTATCTGAAGGTTTTGGGTTAAATGCACTAGAAGCAATGACGGCTGGATGTGTTCCTATTGTATCTAATTCTTTGGGAATTCATGAATATTTAGAAAATGATAAAAATGGAATTGTGATTTCAGATGTGAATCAAAGTGATGCTTTTGTAAATGAAATTTTAAAATTAACAAAAGATTCTAAACTTTATCAACGTTATCAAAAAAATGGGTTGGAAACAGCTAAAAAATTTGATTTTGATCTTAAAATAGAAGAATATATTCAATATTTTTTAGATACTAAAAAATATGAAGAAGTAACAAAGGAATTTACAGAAGAAGAACAGCAGTTAATGGAATCTGTTTATAAAGAATTAGATCAAAATAGTAAATCAAAGTTTTTCATTTATAAAATTGCTAAACATCTTCCTAAAGGATTCAAAAATCAAATTAAAAAAGTTATCAATTTATTAAGACAATGTTATTAGGAGAGTGATATTGTGAGTTTTATCAAAAAGCTATTCCAAAAACAAGAAATTCGATTTTTGTTTGTAGGTGTTTTAAATACGATTGTTGGTTATGGACTTTATGCTATTTTTCTATTCTTTCATATTCATTATTTAGTTGCAAATACATTATCTACTCTTTTAGGAGTTCTTCATAGTTATTTATGGAATCGTTATTTTACCTTTAAAAGTAAAGAAAAAGCGGGAAAAGAAATTATTAAATTTTCTTCTGTATACTTTGTGAGTTATTTGATTGGAACTTTGACTTTATTTGGATTTAAGAATATTTTACATATTAGTCCTTATATAGCAGGATTACTTAACTTAGTAATTACAACATGTGTTAGTTATTTTGGACATAAAAATTTTAGTTTTAGGAGGAGATAATATGTTTAAAAGTAAAAAAATTTATTTTTGGGAATGGTGTTTATTAGGAGTTATTTTTTTCTTTTTGTTTGTTAATTTTTTCTATCCTGATTTAGTTTTAACAACCCATCATTCTATTAGTTTTTATGATTTGCTTTTTAAAAATGATTTGTATCATTTATATGAGGCTAATTATGTTTTTAATGGAATTTTTGGAAATTCTTGTATTACTTATGATTTTCCAATTTTTGTAGTGATTGGTTTATGGAATTTACCATTACTTGTTTTAAAAAATATATTTTCTTTTGAATGGTATCATAGTTTTTTAGGGCTTCTTTATTCTAAATCTATTTTAATTTTCTTTACTTTTGCGGCTTTATGGGCTATGAATCGAATTTTAAAATTACTTCAGGTGGAAAAAAATGATCGAATATGGTATCATTTCTTATTTTTAAGTTCTCCTATATTTTTAATGGTGATTGGTATGTTTGGAGGATATGATATCATTTCTGTTTTCTTTACTTTGTTAGGAATCTATTATTATTTAAAAAATGAACCTGTTAAATTTTTAACTTTTTTTGCTCTAGCAATTAGTTTAAAAATTTTTGCTATATTTTTATTTATACCTTTAGTATTACTGAAAGAAAAAAAATTATGGAAAATATTCTTATTAATACTCGCGGGTGTTAGTGTTTTACTTTTTGCTAAAATTGTTTATTTTCATGCTCCGATGTATCAAGAAAGTATGAATTCATTTAATGATGGGATGTTTCAATATTTAATTACAAATCATTTTTCTGGTTCTTTTGATGTTACATCTCTTTTTGCTCTTTTTTATGGATTTGTTTGTATTTGGTGTTATTGTTTAAAAATTAAAGAGAATAAACGTTTTTCTAAATATGTTATGTATATTTGCTTATTAGTTATGAGTTTGTTTTGTACGTTTGTTACGATTCATCCACAGTGGTTTATTTTAGTTCTTCCATACTTATGCTTTTATTTAATCGAAAATAAAGAAGAGCGATATACATTGTTTTTATTGGAAATTGGGTATTCGGTATGTATGATTCTTGTTTTAATCTGTCATTATGATTGGGTATTTGTTCCAACTTTGATGGATAATATGTTTATTGCACGGTTATTTCCATTACAAAACATTCCTTCTACAGTGGCTCTTATTCCTAGATTAAATCAATTTTTGCCATTGTTACAAGGGTTTGCTATCGCTTGCATAGTGGTCTATTTATATTTTAATTTCCCGGAACGAAAGAAAGATAAAAAAGAAACAGAGAGTATTCCGAGAGATTTGGTGTATGTTAGATTATTCTTTTTACTTATTCCAGTTTCTTTGATTCTTGTAAGTTATTTTATGAAATAGAGGTGTAAAGATATGAAAAAAATTAGTATAATGGTTCCGACTTATAATGAAGAAGAAAATGTGGAACTTATGTATGAAGCACTTAAGAATGTGTTTGAAAAGGAATTAAAAAATTATCAATATGAAATCTTATTTATTGATAATAAGTCTAAAGATAAAACAAGAGAACTGATTCGTAAAATTTGTAGGAAAGACAAAAATGTAAAAGCTATCTTTAATGCTCAAAACTTTGGACAATTTAACAGTCCTTATTATGGACTTGTAAGTACGACTGGAGATTGTACGATTTCTCTTGCTTGTGATTTTCAAGATCCAGTGGAAATGATTCCTAAATTTGTGAAAGAATGGGAAAATGGATATAAGATCGTCATTGGAATTAAAACTAAAAGTAAAGAAGGAAAAATCATGTATTTTCTTCGAAGCATGTATTATAAATTGATTAAAAAGTTTTCTGAAGTAGAGCAAATTGAACATTTTACGGGATTTGGTTTGTATGATAAAGATTTTATTCAAGTTTTAAAAGATTTAGATGATCCGAATCCTTATTTAAGAGGTATTGTGTCTGAACTTGGTTATGAAAGAAAAGAGATTCCTTTTGTTCAACCAAAAAGAGAAAGAGGAAAATCAAGTAATAATTGGTATCGATTGTATGATGCGGCGATGCTTGGGATTACTTCCTATACAAAAGTGGGACTTCGATTTGCTACGATTTTAGGATTTATCATCGCGTTCTTATCGATTGTGGTTGCCATTGTTTATTTGGTTTTAAAACTTTGTATGTGGAATACCTTTGAAGCTGGTATGGCTCCTTTACTCATAGGAGTGTTCCTACTTGGTGGAATTCAGATCTTCTTTATTGGCTTTTTAGGAGAATATATTTTAAGTATTAATCAAAGAATGATGCATCGACCTTTGGTTGTTGTGGAAGAAAAAATTAATTTTTAGTTTCATAAAATAGAATGAGAGTTCTATTTTATTTTTTTGGTGTGCCGTGCATGGCATGTATCTAGTTGGTGAAAGTCCAATACACGCGTAGGTATCGACGAAGTGTTA